>JAHJUF010000117.1 GCA_018829095.1 Pseudomonadota bacterium
AATCGGTCCTGTGCATTGGAGCGGGGTACGTGGGCGGCCCCACCATGGCCATGATCGCGGCCAAATGCCCCGGGTACCGGGTTCACGTGGTGGACATCAACCCCCAGCGGATCGATCAGTGGAACTCGGACGCCCTTCCCATCTACGAGCCTGGCTTGAAGGAACTGGTGGATCTGGCCCGGGGAAGGAACCTCTTTTTCAGCACGGACATCGAAGGGGGCATCCGGGACGCGGACATCATCTTCGTCTCCGTGAACACGCCCACCAAAAACTTTGGGGCCGGGGCGGGGATGGCTGCGGATCTCCAATACTGGGAGAAAACGGCCCGGAAGATCCTGGAGTGTTCTCAGTCCCCCAAGATCATCGTGGAAAAGAGCACGGTTCCCGTGCGCACGGCCCAGGCCATGGAGCGTATTCTCTCCTCCAGCCCCAATGACGTGAGGTTCGAAGTCCTGTCCAATCCGGAATTCCTGGCCGAGGGAACCGCCATTCAGGACCTGGAAAATCCGGACCGGGTGCTCATCGGTAGCCGGGAGACCGAGTCAGGCAGGAAAGCCGCCGCAGAGCTTGTGAAGCTCTATTCCCACTGGGTTCCCCGGGAGCGCATCCTCACTTCCGACGTATGGTCCAGCGAGCTTTCCAAGTTGGTAGCCAACGCCTTTCTGGCCCAACGCATCTCCAGCATCAACGCCATTTCCGCCCTGTGCGAGAAAACCGGGGCGGACGTGGAGCACGTGGCCCGGGCCGTGGGCATGGACCAGCGCATCGGAAACCGGTTTCTCCGGGCCTCGGTGGGGTTCGGAGGATCCTGCTTCAAGAAGGACATCTTGAATCTCGTGTACCTTTGCGAAAGCTACGGGTTGACCGAGGTGGCTCAGTACTGGTCCCAGGTGGTGCGGATCAACGATTACCAGAAGGAACGCTTTGTCCTGAACATGTTGAAGGCCATGTTCAACACCCTGGCCGGAAAACAAGTCTGCCTCTTCGGCTTCGCTTTCAAGGCTGACACCGGGGACACCCGGGAGAGCCCGGCCATTTTCATTGCCAAAAAACTCCTGGAGGAACGGGCGTCGGTCCGGGTCATGGACCCCCAGGCCCTGGGCAACGCCCGGAGGGACCTCGCGGATGAAGGCGGGGACGTCCATTACATAGACGATCCCTACGAGGCGGCCCGGGGCGCGGACGCTATCGCGGTGCTTACGGAATGGGAGCTTTTCCGAACTCTGGATTACGAACGGATCTTCCGGGACATGGCCAAGCCCGCCTTTCTTTTCGATGGCAGGAACCTTTTGGATCACCAAGCCCTTTACCGGTTGGGCTTCCAGGTGTTTCCCCTGGGGAAACCACCGCTTACGCATCTTTGATCCGCGAAGGCGGGCGGGCGATTGAGACGGAAAACATGACGACACTGGTTACCGGTTCGGCGGGATTCATTGGTTTTCACCTGTGCCGGCGTTTGCTGGAAGAGGGGAGAGATGTCGTTGGCGTGGATTGCGTCAATGATTACTACGACCCAAAACTCAAGGAAGATCGTCTGGCCATCCTGGCGGGGTATCCGGCCTTCCGGTTCCAGCGCCTGGACCTTTCCGACCGGGAAGCCTCGGCCGGTCTTTTTGCCGGGACGAAATTTGACCGGGTGGTGAATCTCGCCGCCCAGGCCGGGGTCCGGTATTCCCTCCAGCATCCCCATGCCTATGTGGAGGCCAACATCACGGCCTTTTTGAACGTCCTGGAAGGCTGCCGACATTCGGAGGTGGAGCACCTGGTGTTTGCGTCCTCTTCCTCGGTCTACGGGGCCAACACCCACATGCCCTTCTCGGTCCGGGACAATGTGGACCATCCGGTTTCCCTGTACGCGGCCACCAAGAAGGCCAACGAACTCATGGCCCACTCCTACGCCCACCTGTACGGGATCCCCGTGACGGGCCTGCGGTTTTTCACGGTCTACGGGCCCTGGGGCCGGCCGGACATGGCGCTTTTCCTGTTCACCAAGGCCATTCTGGAAGGACGTCCCATCGACGTCTACAACCAGGGGGACATGAAGAGGGATTTCACCTACGTGGATGACATCATCACCGGGGTGGTGCGGGTCATGGAGCGTATTTCCTCGCCGGACCCGGACTGGTCCGGGGACCACCCCAACCCGGCCACCAGCCGGGCGCCCTATCGGCTGTACAATATCGGCAATCATCAGCCCATAGGACTCCTGGAATTCGTGGAAACCGTGGAGCGGGCCCTAGGGAAGAAAGCGAAAAAGAATTTCCTGCCCATGCAGCCTGGGGATGTGAAGGCCACCTGCGCGGATGTGGACGATCTCGCCGCCGATGTGGGGTTTTCTCCCTCCACCCCCTTGGCCGACGGTGTGGAGCGTTTTGTGGCTTGGTACCAGGACTATTACGGAGCGTGAGGTTGGGCCCCTATCAGGGAAAAGACCAGATTGGAAAGGGAAGTGCATGACCTTGAGCGAGCGAAGTGAGGAACTTGTTTCGGTGAGCCCCGATGGCGAGGAGTTTCCCCTGCCGGACCCTGCGGATTATGAGGAGGAAAATCAGCGACTGAGGACCCGGGTGGAAAAGGAACGCGCCCTGGGCCGGGAGATCGTGGTGGTCATGGGCGTGGGTTTCGTGGGAGCCGTCATGGCCGGGGTGGTGGCTGACTGCGTGGATCGGGAAACCGGGAAATCCAACAAGTTTGTCATCGGCATGCAGCGCCCCTCCACCCGCTCCTTCTGGAAGATTCCCCTTCTCAACCGGGGGGTGGCTCCGGTGGAGGCTGAAGACCCGGAAGTGGCCCCCCTGATCGCCCGTTGCGTCCAGGAAAAACAGACACTTATCGCCACTTATTCCTACGAGGCCCTGGCTTTGGCCGATGTGGTGGTGGTGGACGTCCAGTGCGACTACATCAAGGAGGCCCTGGGGGACGTGCGCCAGGGCCAGGCGGACATCGCGGCTCTGGAAAGCAGCCTGAAGGTCATCGGTGAGACTGTCCAGCCCAACTGCCTGGTATTGATCGAGACCACGGTTCCGCCCGGGACCACGGAGCACGTGGCCTATCCCATCATCAAACGGGCTTTTGAAAAAAGGGGGCTTTCGGGCCATGAGCCGCTTTTGGCCCACTCCTTTGAACGGGTCATGCCCGGGCGCAACTACGTAGCCTCCATCCGGGACTTCTGGCGGGTGTGCTCGGGCATCAACGACGAGGCCAAAAAGAGGGTGAAGGCTTTCCTTTCCGATGTCTTAAACGTGGATGAATTTCCCCTGA
>JAHJUF010000118.1 GCA_018829095.1 Pseudomonadota bacterium
CCTACAACATGACCGGCTGGCGCCTGGGTTTCGCCGTTGGCAACCCGGAGATCATCGGCGCCCTGGGCAAGGTCAAGAGCAACATCGACTCCGGCGCGTTCGACGCCGTGCAGGTGGCCGGCATCGAGGCCCTGGACGGCGACCAGACCTGCGTGAAGGAGATGTGCGCCCTGTACCAGGGCCGCCGGGACGTCCTGGTCCAGGGCCTCAGGTCCCTGGGATACAAAGTGGACCCGCCCAAAGCCACCTTCTACGTGTGGATGGAGGTGCCCGGCGGCAGGACCTCCTCGGAGTTCGCGGGGCTCCTCCTGGAAAAGGCGGGCATCGTGACGACGCCGGGGGTGGGTTTCGGCCCGGCCGGGGAGGGGTATGTCCGCTTCGCCCTCACCGTGGACGAGGCGCGCATGGCCCAGGCCGTGGAGCGGATAGGCAAGATTGGACTATAGGCATTTGGCATACGTGGGCTTCGGCTCCAACCTGGGGGACCCGGTGGCCAACTGCAGGTACGGGCTGGACAACCTGAACCGGTCGTGCACGTGCCGGGTTCTGGAGGTGTCCCCCCTGTTCCGCACCGAGCCCGTGGGATTTGACGGCCAGGACTGGTTCGTGAACGGTTGCGCGGCGGTGGCCACGGATCTTTCGGCCGAGGATTTTCTGGCCGAGCTGAAGGCTCTGGAGCGGATCGCCGGGAGAAAACCCGGCCGCCCGGTGAACGGACCCCGGGAACTGGACATGGACATCCTGTTCTTCGATGACCTGGTGCTCGAGTCCCCGGACCTCGTGGTGCCTCACCCCAGGCTCCACAAAAGGCGTTTCGTTCTGGTTCCCCTTTGTGCTATAGCTCCGGAATTGGCGCACCCGGTGCTTGGGAAGACCGTGACCGAGCTATTGACCGGGCTGGAAGATGACAAACGGGTAAGGCCATGCTCATGAGGCTCATCCTGTTCGGGCTTATCCTGTACTTTGCATGGAGGGCGTTGAAGAATCTGATCCTTCCCCCCATGGAGGGGCGCGGGCCCGTGGACCATGGGCCGGAGCAGATCGACGACGTGATGGTCAAGGACCCCCAGTGCCAGGTCTACATCCCCATGCGCCAAGCCATTTCGGCCAGGGTGGGGGGGGAGACCCTGTATTTCTGTAGCGAGAGCTGCCGCGACCAATATCGGGAAAATCACTAACCGCTGCGGACGGCTTCCCCGTCCGGGCACGGAGGCCTCACCCCATGAAGTTTTTCATCGACACGGCCAATTTGGATGAGATCAGGGAAGCCATGACCATGGGCGTGGTGGACGGTGTCACCACCAACCCGTCCCTTTGCGCCAAGGAGAATGAGCCCTTCGAGTCCCTCATCAAGAAGATCTGCGCCCTGGTGGACGGGCCGGTTTCCGCCGAGGTGGTGAGCGAGGACGCGCCAGGCATGCTGGCCGAGGCCCACGAGTTGGTGAAGATCGCGGACAATGTGGTCATCAAGGTGCCCATGACCCCCGAGGGCATCAAGGCCACCAAGGCCCTTTCCGACGAGGGCATCCAGACCAACGTGACCCTGGTGTTCTCCCCCCTCCAGGCCCTCATCGCGGCCAAGGCCGGCGCCACCTATTGCAGCCCCTTCGTGGGACGCCTGGACGACATCGCCCACGATGGCATGGCCCTGATCGAGCAGATGGTCACCATCTACAACAACTACGGATTCGACACCCAGGTCCTGGTGGCCAGCGTGCGCAGCCCCATGCACGTGCTGGACGCCGCCATGATGGGCGCCGATGTGGCCACGATTCCCTTTTCCGTCATCAAGAGAATGATGGGTCATCCCCTGACGGACAAGGGCCTTGCGGCTTTCCTGGCGGATTGGAAGAAGTCCCAGAAATAACAGCATCCCGGAGGGGGCCATGGATACCAAGCGGTGGGCAAGAGAATGGCTCATGGATCCCAACACCCTCACCCTGTACCGTGTGGGGGCGGCTCCGGCCCTGGTCATCCTGCTGCTCTGGCCCAACAAGGTTTTTCTGTGGGCGGCGGCCATCGTGTTTTCCCTGGCCGCCATCACGGACGGCCTGGACGGATACTACGCCAGGCGCCTGGGCCGGGTTTCCAACCTGGGCAAGTTCCTGGACCCCCTGGCGGACAAGCTTCTGGTGGCCTCGGCCCTCATCATGCTCACCTCCCTGGGCTTTATTCCCGGCTGGGTGGTGTGCGTCATCGTGGGCAGGGAAATCGCGGTCACGGGACTCCGGGGCATTGCGGCGGAAAAGGGCGTGGTCATCGCTGCGGAGACGCTCGGCAAATGGAAGACCGGGTTCCAGATCGCGGCCATCATCCCCCTGCTGATCCACCATCCCTATCTGGGCCTGAACTTCCATGCCATGGGCATGATTTTCCTGATTTTCGCCGTGGTCATGACCATCTGGTCGGGGGTGAGCTATTTCGCCAATTTCTTTGCCCTGATTCGCTGAAACCTAGGCCTTGCAGGCATTTTGGGGGTTGACAAAGCCAGGCCCGATAGGTAGTTAAAGGGCCGCGAGCGGGAATAACTCAGCGGTAGAGTGCGACCTTGCCAAGGTCGAAGTCGCGGGTTCAAATCCCGTTTCCCGCTCCATTTTTTTTGGCGGCATAGCTAAGTGGTAAGGCAACGGTCTGCAAAACCGTTATTCCCCGGTTCAAATCCGGGTGCCGCCTCCACGGTGAATCCAGCCGGGCCTTCGGGGCCCGGTTTTTTTGTGCCCGTTTTCGGCCCGCGTCCCCCCCCCAGCCATTGACGAACCGGACATTTTCAGGGACATTGAAGCCCTTCCTATCTGGAATCTTTTTCAATCCGGTCTGGCCCGGGAGACCGGGCGCCGCCTAAAGGAGATTTGAAAGTGAAGAGAGGGGCAGACCTTGCCTTGTGGTTTTTTTGCATCGCCCTGGCGGGCTGCGCCTCCGGCACCGGTCCGGCCGCATTTCCGGAGAAGCCCGGCCGGGAGGCGGAAGCCGGGCCGTCCACCCGGTACGAGGAAAAGGTCCGGGTCTACACCGAGGCCATCATCAACGAAAAGAGCGGAGAGCAGGCCTACTTCCAGAGGGGCCTGGCCTGGGGCCGCCAGGGCAAGTACGACCGGGCGGAGAATGACTTTTACAAGGTGACGGAGATCAACCCCCGGAACGCCCTGGGCTACATCAATACAGGCGTGGCCCTGGGCATGAAGGGGAACTACGAAAAGGCCCTGGCCGAGTACGACAAGGCGCTTTTGATCTCTCCGGAATGCGCGGTGGCCCGATACAACCGGGGGATCATCCGGGCCGAGCTGGGGGATCTGGCCGGGGCCATGGAGGACTTGAACCGGGCCCTCGCCCTGAACCCGGATTATTCTCTTGCCTACATGCACCGGGGAACGGTTTTTCGTAGGCTGGGGGAGGCGGACCGGGCCCTGGAGGATTTCAACCGGGCCATGGAACTGGCTCCCAACGATGCCAGGCCCTACTATCACCGTGGCCTGGCCATGGCCGACCGGAAAGAGTGGGGCCGGGCCATCGAGGACTTCACCCGGTCCATTGAGCATGACCCAACCGATGCCGAATCCTTTCTGCACCGGGCCGAGGCCCTGGCCAAAACCGGGGGCCTGGGCGAGGCCATCCAGGACCTGGGCCGGGCCGTGGATCTGGATTCCCGTTACGCCGAGGCCTTTCTCCGGCTGGGCCAGATCTACCTGGAACGCGACGATGCCGGCAAGGCCATCGCCAACCTCACCAAGGCCGGGGACATCGTGCGCATCACCCGGTTTCTGGACCGGGAGATGCTGGCCAAGTTTCTGGAGATCAACCCCTGGCTTCCGGAGATCTATTACTACAAGGCCCGGGCGTGGAAGGCCAAGGGCCGCTACAAATGGGCCCTGGACGACGCCCGGGAGGCCCTGAAGCTGGAGCCGGAAAACAGGAACTACCAAATTCTGGTCCGGGATCTGGAGGCACTCCTTTAGCCAGCCCCCCGGTTTTTCCCACGGAACAAAGCAAAAGGCCCGTCCGAAAGGACGGGCCTTTTGCTTTGGGGTAGACCGGGGAGATCCCTGAAGTCGGCGGAAGGAAGGCCATCGCTTCCGCTCAATTTCCGGCGGCGGGCTTTTGCAGGATGCGGTCCAGGTACACCCTGGCCTGTGGAAGGTCGGGGTTCATGACCAAGGCTCTTTGGAGGTACCTGGCCGCCTCGGCCAGGCGGCCCATCTGGGCCAGGGTGATGCCCACGTTGCTGAAGACTCCGGCGTCCATGGGCGTAAGCTCCATGGCCCGGCGGAAATGCTCCAGGGCCTTTTCCCGGTTTCCGGACAGGAGCAGGGCCACCCCCAGGTTGGTGTGGGCCGGGGCGTAATCCGGCCGCACGGCCAGGGCCTTTTCAAAGGAGGCCATGGCTTCCTCCTCCCGTTCCTGCCGGAGGAAGAAGATCCCCATCTTCAGAAGGACCTCGGGGTTGTGGGGAAACTCCTCCATTGCCCGGTCATATAACATCTCAGCCTGATCCGGGTGCCCGGCGGATTCGGCGGCCCGGGCCAGGCCCAGGAAGGCCGGAAGGGAGCCGGGGGCCAGGGCCAGGGTGCGGATGAAGGCGGCCCGGGCCCGGGCGTATTCCCCCAGGTCGGTATAGGCCTGGCCCATGATGAGAGGGATCCTGGCCTGGCCCGGGGCCTCTTCCAGGGCCTTTTGGGCTTGGATCAGGGCCTGGCGGGGCCTTTTCATTTCCAGGAGGATCATGGCCAGGTTCACCCGGGCCTCCACCAGGGCCGGATCGAGGTCCAGGGTCCGGGCCAGGGCGTCCAGGGCTTCCTGCGTCTTTCCCTCCTTGGCCAGGACGGTTCCCAGGTTGAACCAGCCCGGAGCGTAGTCCGGCCGCATGGCCACGGCCAGTCCTGCGTGGCGCAGGGCTTCCTCATGGAGGGAGAGATCCGCCAGAACCCCGGCGAAGTTGGCGTGAGCCTCGCCGTACATGGGGTGGATCTCCAGGGCCCGGCGGAAGTACTCCACCGACTCCTCCTTCCGCCCCATGCGGGCCAGGGTCGCGCCCAGATTGTGGAAAGCCGTGGCCGAGGGCGGGTCCAGGGTGGTGGCGATGCGGTACTGTTCCATGGCCTCGTCCGTACGCCCCTGCCGCTCCAGGGCGGTCCCCAGAGCCGTGTGCCCCCGGGAGTTTTGGGGCCGTTTTTCCACCGTGTCCTGCCAGATGGTCATTTCGGAGCGAAAGTCGCGGTTCCGGAGAAACGTGGCCGCCCCAAGGGCCGCGGCCGCAG
The DNA here is from genome assembly GCA_018829095.1 of Pseudomonadota bacterium. Classification (GTDB taxonomy): domain Bacteria; phylum Desulfobacterota; class Desulfobacteria; order Desulfobacterales; family Desulfatibacillaceae; genus JAHJUF01. Next base: position 5,253 of record JAHJUF010000118.1, read on the forward strand.
CCAGCACGAAAGCCAGGCCCGCCGCAGCCAGTCTTTTTCGGGTCCGGGCGTCCCGGGATTTTTCCGTAGCCCAAAGGATCAGGCGATAGCCTCCCAGGACCACCACGGCCGCCACGGCCGCCAGGGGCAGGTACATGCGCCTTTCCCAGATGTAGAAGGGCAGGGGCATGATGCTGGAGGTGGGGGCCAGGATGAAGAAGAACCAGAGCCCCGCGAAGCCTGCGGGCCTGCGCCGGAAAGCGGCCCAGGCGGTGGCGGCGAAAAGGATCGTCAGGAAAAGGGCTTGGGGCCAGGCCCGGCCCAGGGAAGCCTCGGCCCATCCGTAGTCAAAGACCAGGGGCGAGGGCCAGAAGGCCAGCTGGAGGTAGTGGACGATGACCGTGGTCTGGGTGACCAGGTAGCCGAAGGGTGTGGAGGCCGCGTTCGGCGTGGCCCGGGAGGTGTCCCCGGCCGCCACCTGGGCCACCAGGAGCGCCAGGGCCACCAGCAGCCCGGCATACAGCACCGGCGAGGACTTCAGGGCCTGCTTGGGCTTGGGATGCACGAAGATCATGTCAAAGCCCAGGACCAGGAACGGGGCCACCACCATGACCTCCTTGGCGGCCCCTCCCACGATCATGGCCCCTGTGGCCGCCAGGTGCCATGGCCAGGACCGGGCGCTCTCCCATCCCCGCAGGGCCGAGTACAAGGTGAGGATCAAAAACAGGCCCATCATGGATTCGGCCCGCTGGGTGATGTAGGTCACAGCCTCGGTGTGCAGGGGATGGACCGCCCACAGGAGGGCGATGGCCAGGGCCAGGAGATCGGCGTGGCGGCCGAAACGGTGGGCCAGGGGCGGCCTGGCCAGGGTGCGCCGCACCAGGCCGAACAGGGCCAGGGCGGCCAGGAGATGGACCAGGAGGTTGAAAACGTGGTAACTCCAGACCGAAAGGCCGGAAATGGCGTAGTTCACCGCAAAGGACAGATTCAGAAGCGGCCGGCCCCCCACGTGGGAGCCTGGGGGGGGGAACAGGACGCCGGTGAGGGGCATGAGGCTGCGGACGCTCCTGGACTCCACGATGTTGGGCACGTCGTCGTAGAGGAAGGGCACGGAAAACGAGTTGGAATAGGAGGCCAGGACCGCCGCCGTTATGAGGAGCATGGCCAGGCGGCGGATGGGGAAGCCCTTGGCGGGCGTTTCTGGAGTCATGGAGCGGTCCGTTTCCCGGTTGTCGGTGTTTTTTTCGATTCTCAGAGGAGCGCCAGTTTAACCGGAACCCTGCATACTGGCAAGGCGTGAACCAAAAAGGAGGAAAATCGGGGTCATGGAAGAGAACATGAATCTTTATCTCTCCCCCACGCCGGTCCTGGACTCAGATCATCCCGTTGTGGCGGAATTCGTCCGGGAGGCTGTCGGGGATGCGGTCACCTTGGAGGAAAAGGCCCGGCGGATCTTCGTCCGGGTCCGGGACCAGGTGGTGTATGATCCCTATTCCCCCTTTTACCGGCCCGAACACTACCGGGCCAGCAACGTCCTCTCCCGGGGCCGGGGCTACTGCGTGAGCAAGGCCGTGGTCCTGTGCGCAGCGGCCCGGGCCGTAGGCGTGCCCGGCCGCCTGGGGTTCGCCACCATCCGGAACGCGAAGGCCCCGGAAACCATCCGGGAGATGCTGGGCTGCGACCTGTTCGTGTGGCACGGGTACGCGGAGCTTCTGCTTTCCGGCCAATGGGTCAAGGCCACTCCGGCTTTTGATTGGCCCGTGTGCGAGCGCCTGAACATGGCTCTTCCCGAATTCGATGGGAAGACCGACTGCGTTCTGCCCTCCACGGACCTGGCGGGCCAGCCTCTGGTGGAGTACCTGGAATACCACGGAACCTACGCGGACCTGCCCCTGGAGCGGCTCCTGGCGGGATGGGGGAAGGTCTACGGGGAGGGTCGCGTCCGGTTCTGGCAAGAGGCCATGGAAGCGGCCGGGGATCAGCCCCTGTCGCCCGAGGGCTGATCCAGGATGTGCCGGGCCAGGAGGCTGTCTTTCCAGTAGGCGTTGTCCGGCCGGCGGAAAAAGGCCTGGAACAGGGCCAGGCTTCTTTCCCGTTTCACCCCGCCGGTCACGGAAAGGCCGCTGTCCCGGTACAGGGGGGGCAGGGAGGCAAGGTCCACGGAGGTCCCGCCGCCCATGACATCCTCCAGGGCGTACACCACCCGGGTGATGCCGTGGATGATCAGGGCCCCCAGACACATGAGGCAGGGCTCCATGGTGCAGTAGGCGGTAATGGAACCCGGGGCTTCCCGGCTCCAAAATTCCTCCAGACGGGCCAGGGCCGTCATCTCCGCGTGCCACAGTTCTCCGGCCGGGCCCTGGGCGGTCCTCTCCCGCGCCCCGGTGGCCAGCAGCCTGCCGGCGTCATCCACCAGCAGGCAGGCCACGGGGAACTCACCGGCCTCCAGGGCCTCACGGGCCCGGTCCAGGGCGAGATCCATGAAACGGGAATGGTTCTGGGGGGTGTTCACGGGGTTTCCTCCCGGGGATAGGGCTGGAGGAAAATTAAGCACCAACCGGCCCGAATTGCAAGAACCAACCCGGGCTGCCACCCCGGGCCGCTATAGGGCCCATCCCCGCGTTTTCTTGACAGTTCGCGGGATGCGCTGGTAGAGGTATGTCAGCTTGGAGCCCGTCCCGAGGCGGCGGGATTTTCAGGATGGACCCCAAAGCCTTTGGCGGTCCGTCCGTCAAAACAGGGTTGAATTCAGCCGGACCTTAGAAAGGAATGCGCCATGCCCAGCAACATACTCGTGGCGGTGGACGATTCGGAGAACAGCCAGAAAGCCGTGGATTATGTGACCGCGAGGCTGCCCAAGGACAGCCGGGTTCTTGTCTACTCCGTGGTGCCCTCGACCGCAGCGGCCTGCGACATCCAGGACCCGTCCCTGAGTCCCCTGTTCAAGCAGAACCGCCAGGCTTTCTGCGACATGGATTCGGCCCGGGAGAAGATGCTGACCAAGTTCGCGGAAAACGCCAAGACCTGCCTGGTGAACGGAGGATTCGACGCGGCCCGGGTGGAGGTCAAGGTGGAGCACAAAAAGCTTGGCGTGGCCCAGGACATCCTCAATGAGGCCCGGGCAGGCGGATTTGACACCATCGTAGTGGGCCGCCGGGGGCATTCGGCCATCCGGCAGTTCTTCTTTGGCAGCGTTTCCAACAAGGTCACCCAACTGGCCAACGATCTCACCGTGGTGGTGGTGGACTGAGTCACCCCTCCGGTATTCCGGGGCCCCACCCGGGCCCCCGGCAGCGGCCTTGTCCCCCCGTTGCCCATGGCTTTTCATGGCCCATCCCCAGGTAAGACACCTGCCGGGCAGGCACTGCGCCAGTTCGGGCTTGCGGGACCTGTGCGAGCATCACGGCCTGTCCTTTTCCGAGGCCATGTGCTTCGGTCTGGGGGCCGGCCTGGGCATCTGGTACTTTGATCCCGGCGGCCCCAGCCGGATGGTGCACGTCCGTTCGGCGGACGTGGAGGATCGCTTCTTCACCCGCCTGGGCTCCTCCTTTGCCTGGGAGCGGTTCGACAACCCCGGAGATGGCGAAAATGCCCTGATCCGGGCTCTGGATGAGGGCCGGCCGGTCCTGCTCCAGACAGACATCTTCCATCTTCCCTACTACCGGACCAGCACCCATTTTCCCGGACATGTCATTGTGGCCTGGGGCTTTGACCCCGGCCGCCGGGTGTTCTTTGTCACGGACACGGAACGGCCGGAAGTCCAGGAGGTGCCTTTCAAGGCCATGCGAAAGGCCCGGTACGCCGTGGGCGGGTTCCTGGATATGCGGGGCAACCAGTTCGCGCCCCAAAGCCTGTCACGGCCCGGGGATTTGGCCGCCCTGGTCCGGGAGGCCCTTGTGGAGAACAGCGCCCGTCTCCTGAACCCCGGCCCGGATCACCAGGGCCTGGGGGCTCTGGAAAAATGGCTCTCGGAGCTGGACGCCTGGGCGGGGTTTGACGACTGGAAGTGGACGGCCCGGCTCGCGTACCAGGTCATCGAGAAGCGGGGCACCGGGGGAGGGGGGTTCCGTCTCATGTACGCGGATTTCCTGGACGAGG
>JAHJUF010000119.1 GCA_018829095.1 Pseudomonadota bacterium
CCCCCCCTGGGACAGGCGTGTTGAAACGCGGTTTTTCAACGGGACGGCCCCCACCGGCCGCCCGAGAGGTGATTCGCCATGCGAGAAGCATTGAAGGAATACAACTACGACTGGAACCTGTGGAGCCTGTTCTCCGCAGCGTCCAAGACGGTAGACGGCACACCAAAGGAGTTCGCCCGGATGCTCGGACGCATCCCGAGTTTTCGGGGCGTCATCGAGCCGGTCATGGCCACGGGCGAGCCCGGGCGGCTCTTCCTGAAAGGCATGGGCAAGTACCTGGAGGAGGTGGTCACGGCCCATGAAAAGGGCAAAAAGCTCTGCATGACCACCTTCTGCCAGTCCCCGGCCATCTTCTGGGCCATGGACGTGGTGCCGCTCCTCATGGAACCCATGACCGTGGCCGGATCCCTGGTGAGAAAGGGCGGCGCGAACGAGTTCATGGACTATTGCGTGGAGGCCGGGTTCACCGAGACCTCCTGCTCGTCCCAGCGGGGGGCCCTGGGGGCTTACCTGGCGGGGCTCGCGGAAAAACCGGACTTCGTGGTCATCGACACGCCGGGCATCTGCGACACCAACGCCAACTCCTTTTCGTTCGCCGCCGCCTACATGAAGCTCCCCTTCTACCAGTTGAACTACCCCCCCACCCTCAAGGACGAGCGGGCGGAAAAGTACCACCGGGACGACTACCGCAACATGATCGCCTTCATCGAGGACCAGACCGGCAACAAGCTGGACACCGCCCGCCTGGCCGAGGTCATGACCGAGATGGAAAAACAGGATCTCCTCATCTGCGAGATCCAGGACCTCCAGCGTCTGGTCCCCAGCCCGGTGCCCGTGATCTACAACTTCTTCATCTACGGCCTGCGGTTCACCATGGGCGGCAGGAAGGAAGTCACGGACATGCTGGAGGCCATGCTGGCCGAGGCCCAGAAAAAAGCCCAGGAGGGCAAGGGGGCCATTTTTTCCGGCCCGGAAAAAGCCCGGGCCCTGTTCATCTACATCGACCACTACGCCATCAACGTGCCCCTGTGGAGCCTCCTGGACGAAAGGGGGGTGACCCACCTTGGGGGCATCCTGGACCGGTTCTACCAGGCGGACGCGCCCTACGCGGGGGATGACGGCTACAAGATTTCCACAGACAGCTTGGACGCCATGATCGACAGCCTGGCCGAGGCCAACTCCCGGCTGCCCATGGTCAAACAGATCCGGGGGCCCTACGACGCCCCCAACATGTGGCTGGAGGAGGGCCTGGGCCTGGCGAAGATGTACAAGGCGGATTTCTGTGTGTACTCTGGCACCCCGGGCTGCCGCAACACCTGGGGCATGGTGAAGCTCATGGCGGCGGACATGGAAAAGGCGGGCTACCCCACCCTGGTCATCAACGCCGACGCGTTCGACGACCGGGTGGAAAGCTGGGAACAGACCCGCCACCGGATTGAGGAATTCCTTGAAGTGAGGAGGCTCGTATGATGATCACGGCAGGGTGCGACGTGGGGTCCCTGACCTCCAAGGCGGTGGTGATGAGGGGAAACCGCATCATCGGTACAGCCATCATCCGCTCCCGGACCCACCCGGAAAAAACGGCCCGCCAGGTCATGGACCAGGCCCTCAAGATGGCCGGGGTGGACGAAAAGGACGTGGCCCACTCCGTGGGTACGGGTTACGGCGTGGAGAAGATCGCCTTTGTCACGGCCCGGCACTCGGAGATCGCCTGCCATGCCAGGGGAGCGCGTTTCCTGGTGCCCACGGCCCGGACGGTCATTGACATCGGCGGCCAGGACTGCAAGGCCAGCCGCCTGGACGAGAACGGGGGCGTGCTGAAGTTTCTGGCCAACGACAAGTGCGCCGCAGGCACCGGGCGCTTCCTGGAAGTCATGGCGAAAATCCTGAACCTTTCCCTGGACGAGCTGGGCAAGCTGTCCAAAATCGCCCGGGCGCCGGTGACCCTGGCCTCCACCTGCACGGTATGGGCCCAGGCCGACGTGATCCAGTACCTGAACTCCGGGGAGACCGTGGCCGACGTGGGGGCGGGCGTGAACAACGCCATGGCCTCCCGGGTGGCCTCCCTGGCCAACGGCGTGGGCGTGACCGCCGATGTGTGCATGACCGGCGGCGTGGCCAAGAACCAGGGCGTGGTCCATGCGCTGGAAAAACTCCTGAACGAACGCATCGTCATCCCCAGGAAGGCGGACCCCCAGCTGGCCGGGGCCGTGGGAGCTGCCATCCTGGCCCGGGAAATCGCGGAGGGATCGAAATGATCGTATTAGGCGTGGACGTGGGCTCCCTGACCGCCAAGGCGGTCTGCATGAAGGATGGCAAAATTCTCTCCCAGGCCTTGATCCGGGCCGTGACCCGGCCCTCCGAGTCGGCGCGGCAGGTCATCGCCCAGACCCTTTCGGCCGCCGGGCTGTCCCTGGAGGATGTGGCCTATTCCGTGGGCACGGGATACGGCCGGAAACAGATCCCCGACGTCACGGAAACCGAATCCGAGATCACCTGCCACGGCCGGGGGGCGTTTTATGCCAACCCGGGGGTGCGCACGGTGGTGGACATCGGCGGCCAGGACGCGAAAGCCCTGCGCCTGGATGCCGATGGCAACGTGGAGCGGTATTCCTACAACGACAAGTGCGCCTCGGGCACGGGCCGCTTCCTGGAGGTCATGGCCGACGCCCTGGACGTGCCCCTGGACAAGCTGGGCGAGCTTTCCGCCACGTCCTCCAGGGCCGTGCGCATCTCCAACCAGTGCGTGGTGTTCGCGGAAACCGAGGTCATCACCCTGGTGAACCAGGGGGCCGAACCCGCGGACATCGTCCGGGGACTCCACCATGCCCTGGCCAACCGGGTGGCGGCCCTGGCCAAAAGCGTGGGCGTCACCCCCTCCGTGGCCTTTTCCGGCGGCGTGGCCAAGAATGCCGGCGTGGTCCTGGCCTTGTCCGAGGCCCTGGGTTGCGAACTGGTGCCCCTGGATGGGGTGGACCCCCAGTTCTGCGGAGCCCTGGGCGCGGCCCTGATCGCCATGGACCGGGCCGGGGAAAAGGCGGCGTAAGATTTGTGGGGGAAAACCCTTTTTGAAAAAAGGGCTTTCCCCCACACCCCCTTTCCCAAAAACTTCTTGCCATTTTAGGTAGATACGTTGCCGGCCTCAAGGGCCGGGGCTGCGATGGGTGTTCGGGCAAGGGCCGTTGCCGCATGGGTGGAAACGGGTGAAAGGCCGCTCGAAGCCCCCCCCCTTTTTTTGTTCAGAAGCACCTCCCCCTTTTCCAAAAAGGGGCCGGGGGGGACTTTGAAGCCGTCGCCAAAGGCCACGCCATTTCAAGCGGGCGAGTACTAACCCGAAACCGTCACACGGGGAAACCTGACGCATGAAACCCTTTGACGCCATAATCGCCGAACTCCGGGAAATGGAAAAGGGGCTGTTCGCCCGGGGACTGGCCCGGGAGCTTCCCCCGGCTCCCGGGCCCTGGCCCCTGGCCGGGGACCGGGACTTTGTCATGGTCAAGGATACGGCCCTGGAACTGGGCAACCCCCGGGTTGGGTCCGCGTCCTTTGTCCTGTGGACCCCGGACCTCTCCCTGGTGTCCGACAACCGCATCACCCTGGCCGGGCCCGACGTTTCCGAAGCGAAAACCGACATCCTGCCCCTGGGCAAGGTGATCCTGGCCGGGGTCTCGGGCGTCAGCGAGGACAAAGCGCCGGACCTCTCCCGGGATCTGGACGCTGTGCGCTACGGTCTTTCGCTTGAGGGCTGCATGATGCGCACCGCCAGTCTGAACATGCGGGAATGGCTCCGGATCAGCCGGGAGGCCAGGGACAACGGGTTTTCCCTGGCCCACATGGCCGGGGCCCTGTTTACGGGGTTTCGGGCGCTCCCCTTTGTGGAACGGGTGGAGGTTCTCTTTGTCACCGAATCATCGGAGCTGGTGGCGAAACTCTACGACCTGAGCAGGAAGTCCGCCCGCATCGGCGCGGCCATGCGCAAGATGAGCAAGGAAATGGCCCTGGACTGTTCCGAATGCGAATACCAGGACGTGTGCGACGACGTGTCCGAGCTTTCGGGCATGCGGGAAAAGCTGTTGCAGCAAAAGGACGAAAACGCGGAGGGCAAGTCATGAGCGGGCCCGTGATCCTCTCGGTATGCGGCAAGGGCGGGGTGGGCAAGACCTCCATCAGCGCCCTGCTTTCCCGGGTTCTGGCTGAGGACCCGAAAAAAAGGGTGCTTGCCATCGATGCGGACCCGGCCGTGGGGCTGGCCACGGCTCTGGACCTTCCCGTGGCCCGGACCGTGGATGACATCCGCAACAGCCTCATCGACCGGCTCACGGACAAGGGCGGGGGCGGAGGCAGAGACAAGGCCGCGGTCCTGGCGGAGCTGGATTACCAGCTGGCCGAAGCCCTGGCCGAGCGGGACAATCTTGCTTTTCTGGCCGTGGGAAGACCCGAGACGGACGGCTGCTACTGCCGCCTGAACGCCTTTTTGAAGGAGGTCATCGCCCAGACCGCCGGGCGGTTCGACTACGTGGTCATAGACGGCGAGGCGGGCATTGAGCAGGTGAACCGACGGGTCATGGAGCGCATCACCCACCTCCTCCTGGTGACGGACGCCTCGGTGAAGGGCCGGAGGGTGGCGGAAACCATCGAGGACGTGGCCCGGAAGATGACCGGTTTTTCCCACGCGGGCCTGTTCGTGAACCAGGTCCGGGACCAAGGCGACGTCCCGGCCGTCATGGCAGACACCCGCCTGACAGTGGTGGGCTCCATGGCCGACGATCCGGTCCTGCACCGCTTCGACCGGGAAGGCCAAAGCCTCCTCGGCCTCCCCGAAGGCCCCTCCCTGGACGCTCTGCGCCTCCTGGCCGACACCTTCGTCCGGAATGCGACCTGACGGCTGGGGCTCTTAAAAAGCAAAAAAATCAGAAGATTACGCAGATGAAATGAGCTTCACGAACACCGCTCTTCCCCAAAAGGGGCCGGGTTCCCCCCCTTTTTCAAAGGGGAGGGGGCTGCTTCAACCGCTTCCCTGCAAAGCCCTGACTTGGAGGCCGGGTATGCAGAAATCAGATGACCCTTTTCATGCTCTGCGTAATCTGCGGATTTTCTTCAGCTTTTATGCCTGAAGGCGAGGCAGCATCGACCGGGGCAGTGCAGCAAGAAAGCGGCTGGGTTCGTAGAGGAAGCTGTTGGTGGCCCGGTCGAAAACCTGGCGGGGATGGACGAAGTAGAGGCGTTTCCTGGCCCGGGTGGCGGCCACGTAGAGGAGGCGCAACTCCTCCTCCATCTGGTCGCCCTGGGCCCGGATGGCGTGGACGGACGGGAACTTGCCATCCAGCGTCCAGATGACGAAGACCGCCTCCCACTCCAGGCCCTTGGCCGAGTGCACGGTGGAAAGGACCAGGCGGCCCCCCGCCTCCCCGGTGGCCAGGCCGTCGTCCATGGCGGTGGTGGGCGGGTCCAGGGCCATGTCCGAGAGAAAGGGCTCCAGCTTCTGGTAGCGCTCCATGACGGCCACCAGTTGTTCCAGGTCCTTCCTCCGCTTGGGCCAGTTGTCGAACTGGTCCTCTAGAAGAGGCTGGTAATATTCCAGCACCGCCTCCCCCATCCGGGCCGGGGCGAGTCCTGGAACCGAAACCCGGGCCAGGAGATCCACCAGGCTTTTCCACTGGTTGCCCCACTTGCCCCGGGTCTTCACCTCCCCGGGCTTTTTCGCCCCGGAAGACAACTCGTCCGTGAGCTTCCCGGCCGTCTGCTGGCCGACGCCCGGCAACAGCAGAAGCACCCGCAGCCAGGCCAGGCGGTC
>JAHJUF010000120.1 GCA_018829095.1 Pseudomonadota bacterium
AACGCCGCAGATCGCGTTTTTGGGCAGCCTGCCATGGGCTGTTTCCAAAAAAAATTCTATTGCGATGGGCTGCAAAATCCCATGGCTGTGCCCGCGAAGAGAAAAGGGTCGGGAACGTGGCTTGCCACGCCTGCGCCCCCACCGCTTCTTTGCCCTGGAATTTTTCGATCCATCTTATGATGGTCATGCAAAAAGCCCGAAATTCACCCATCCGTCACTCCTGCGAAGATTGTTCCCGCGAAAGCGGGACTCCTGTTCTTTCAGGGCGTCAAAAAAGCTCTGGACCCAGCCCACCGTTTTCGCGGGGACAAGCTTGATGACCCCGTAAAAAGTCGAAAAGCTACGATCTTCGTCATTCCTGCGAAAGCAGGAATCCACGGTTGGCGGCGCAGGCCGGAATCCAGATATAGCAATAAGCTATGGATTCACGCTTTCGCGGGGATGACGAACATTTTGGCTTTTTGCGAACTCATCAAGCTTCGCCGGGATGACGACTTTTGCATCTCCATCCTCTCATGACGAAATCTTTCTTGGAAACAGCCATAGAACCGGACGGAGAAATCCCATCCGAGCCAATTTTTTCCACTAGGTAAAAAAACTCTTGCCTTGACACGTTGCGTCAGATATAGAATGACATATCATTCCACTTTTTCGGATGCGAGGGAAACCCGCGCCGGAAGCGGGTCCGCGAGGGCCCGGGATCAGGAAAGGACGCCATGGCCCAGGAACGAACCGCCCAACGAAGAGCCCAGATCCTGGCCGCGGCCCTGGACGCCTTTTCCGAGAACGGCTACCACTCCACCAAAATCTCCGACATCGCCGGCCGCCTGTCCATGGGCCACGGCACCTTCTACCGCTACTTCAAGAACAAGCTCGACATCTTTGATTCGGTCCTGGACCTGGTCATCGAAAAATTCGCGGCCGTGGTCTTCGAGGAGGACCCCCGCTCCACCAACTCCGCCGAACAATACCGCCGCCAGATCGAGCGCATCGGAGCCCGGCTCTACGAAATCTTCATCCGGGACTCCCGAATGGCCCAGATCATCTTCTACGAGGCCCTGGGGGTGGACCCGGAGTTGAACGAGAAGGTGGACAACGTCATGGAGATGATCCACCTGGGCATTGAAGAGTACCTGAAAAACGGCATGGACAAAGGGTTTCTTCAGCCGGACCTGGACGCTTTTGTCCTCTCCCGGACCATCAACGCCATGATGTTCGCGGGGGCCAAGGACATCATGAAGGCCGTGGACCCCCAGGCTGCCAGCACCCGGTGGACCCGGGCCATCGCCCGGTTCATGCTCTCGGGCATGGAACTGCCGGGGGCCGCGGCCGCGCCGTCTCATTGATCAGACGCCCGGGGATCGGCCCCGGGCTCTTTTTGCCGGAAGAGGAAACGGTTTTTCCGGGGAGCGGGCCGGCCGCCCCGGAAAGCCCGCTTCCCCCGGCCTTTCGGGGAAACAGGAAAAAGGGAGGTACATCATGGTCCAGGTGGATGTTTTCTGGTCGTACGCCATCGGCGCGAGCTTTGCCGCAGCCGCAGCCCGCCAGATCAAGGACGTGGAAAAGCCCTTTGAGAGCAAGTATTTCACCTACGCCCTGGCCTACCTGGCCATGCTTTTCGCCCCCTCGGGGATGTATCTCCTGTGGAACTTCCCGGACTGGGAAACCATGCAGGTGGCCCGAACACACGGGAGCCTGCCCGCCTGGCTTGTAACCGCCTTCGTGGTCACCAACATCACCCAGGGCATCCTGGGCTTCTGGGTGGCCTGGAAATTCATCCGCCGGGGCAACTACTACATGGCCCACCTCCAGTGGTTTCTGGGCTACTTCCTCATGTTCTACATCCTGCTTTACGGCTGGGACGGCTCGGGCTGGCAGCGCTTCCTGTACGACTCCTCCGTGAACAACGGCGTCCACTGGACCCCGGGCACGCACATGGGATTCGGCTTTCTCTTCAGCAACGTGGCCATCACCCTGGCCGTCATGGGGGTGGCCATCCTGCCGGCCAAGTTCATCCCCATGGCCCGGTGGATCGTGGCCGGAGCCAAGGCGGACCCGGCCGTGAGCGAAGCCCGGAGCCTCAAAAGCGTGGGCCAGGTGGTGGTCCTGCTTGGCACCCTGGTCATGGTGGTGACCCTGGCGTCCGCCGCCACGGCCGCTATCCTGTCCCATCTGGCGGGCCTGGTCCTGGGCAGCGCCATGGCCGGCATCCCCGTGGGCCTGGCCGTCTTTGCCGGGGCGGGATGGTTTCTCCTTTTCCGGGAGGGCAGACCGGTGTACAAAGTCTTTCGTCTGATCTTCATCCGTCAGCCCTCCTCGGACTGATCCCGACTCCTCCCGGCCCGGCCCCCCAGAGCCGGGCCGGGAGGGCTTAGCCGAAAGGACCGCCCATGCCGTCCGACGCCACCCAACGACTGACCCTTGTTTACACCACCGCCCGGTTTCTCGCGGCCGTCTCCATCCTGGCCGGCGGAGTCCTGCACATCGCGGGCCTGGCCCAGGTCTTCTCCAGGAGCGCCAACCTGCCCTGGTACGACTGGCTGGTGTACGTGGTGGCCATGGCGGGCTACCCTGTGGCCGCGTACTTCATCATCCGGGACCGGACGCCGGGATATGTCATGGCCGTCGTGGGCCCGTGCGTCGGCGGGGTCCTCATCTTCACCGGGTTCATCTCCACCACAAAGGGCCTCCTCATGCTCATCCCGGGCACCATCGGATCGGAGATCACCCTGGTGGGATTCCTCACCCTCATCACCGAACCCATGGCCGTGGCGGCCTCCCTGGTGTGCCTGTACCTCGGGCCCGGGCGCCGGCCGGAAAGCGACAGCCCGTCATGACGCGGGAAAACCTCGTGGCTGCGGTCACCGACTGCGAAGGGGACAAATACGCCCTTCTGGAAGACGTCCTGGAAAAGGCCCGGTTCTTCGAGATCCTGGATCAGGCGCAAAAGGCCTCGGGCAAATCCCGGGAGGCTTTTTCCATCGCCGTGAAGTCCAACATCTCCATGATGCTCCGCCGGGCTGACGTGGGCACCTACATGGACCCCTTCCTGGTGATCCACCTCCTCCGGCTTCTCCTGCAAAAAGGCTA
>JAHJUF010000121.1 GCA_018829095.1 Pseudomonadota bacterium
AAAAAAAACCAGCTGATGTCAAAGTTTGGAACGCACGTATCCAGGGGACAGATCCGGTTTTTATCGGCCGGCCACCTGGACATCTTCGAAGGAAAAAGAACAGGTGTTCATTTTGAGGAGAGCATTAGCGGCAAGCGATATGTGGACGGCTTTTCCTCAGCCGGCTGTTTCAATGTCGGACGTGGCAATCCGGAGATATTGGACGAACTTCGCGCCGCAGTCCGAGATGGGTGTGACATGGGATCCGCAGGGCTCCTTTCGCGGCACAAGGTGGAATTCGCAAAAAAATTGGTCCAGGTCTGCCCGGGGGACCTCAACCGTGTGATTTTTGCCGGAAGCGGCGCTGATGCCGTGGATGGCGCCATAAAGCTTGCCCTTGGAGCGACCGGAAGGACCAAGATCCTTTCCATGGTAAAAGCCTATCATGGACACTCCGGGTTCAGCCTGTCCGCCAACGGCAAGGATTACTATAAGGAATTGTTCGAGCCTTTGATGCCCAATTTTGATTTCCTGCCATTCGGAGACCTGAATGCCTTTCTCCGAAAGGCGGACAGAAATACGGCCGCCGTGATCCTTGAACCCATTCAGGGAGAGGGCGGTATCCATGTGGCTAGCGATGAATACCTCGCCGGACTCCGAAGGCATTGCGACAATCTGGGCATACAACTCATCTTTGATGAAATCCAAACCGGTTTCGGCCGCACAGGGAAGCTTTGGGCCTACGAGCATTCCAGCGTGGTTCCGGACATCATGGTGCTTGCCAAGTCGATTGGAGGAGGGGTCTATCCCAACGGAGCCATCGTCTATCGGGACACGCCTGTATTAACGAATTTTGGAGAAAAGAATCCCTGGTTCCATGTTTCCCTGGGAGGCGGTTCGGACATCGGCTGCCGAATCTCATCCAAGGTTTTGGACTATATCGTGGAAAACCGGCTTTGGGAGAATGCGGAAAGGATGGGCGGTAAAATCCGGAACGGGCTTTTGAAGCTTCAGGAGCAAAATCCGGAAATCATCCTGGAGGTCCGGGGGCGTGGCATGATGCTGGGCCTGGAGTACAAACATGATTTCATGGGCATGCTTATGGCTGAATGCCTGAGTCGCAAGGGCATGTTCGCCGCCTACTCCGGAAACGCCCCCCAGGTGATGCGCTTCCAGATTCCCCTCACTCTTTCCGAGCCGGAGGCGGATGAGGTGATCTCCATTATCGAGGAGGCCCTCAAAATCATGAAGCTCTACCTTATTCTCCTCATGCCCCTTTCCCGGTTGCCCCTCATTGGAAGGGTCCTGAACAATCAAAAGGTGCTCATCTCTTCGAGCGCTTTTCTAAGAAAGTTTGGATTCTAACATCAAATCCTGATCGGAGGCGAAGCATGATGAATGACATCACATCGGGCCATGAGCTGCTAAAGGAAGCACAAAATTACTTTCCAAAGGCCCTGATTTCCGATTTGGCGGCAAGGGGGCATGATTTCTTCGAGTCCGGTTCGGATGGCGTTTGGCTGTATGACGAAAAGGGCAACGCCATTCTGGATGCCCATTCATCCGGTGGAACGCACAATCTGGGGCGGAGCCGCCCGGAACTCGGGCAGGCTTTATTAGATGCAGCTGAAAAAACAGACCAGGGAAATTTTGTCCTGGTTTCAAAAGAAAAGGTTCGTCTGGTTGAACGGCTGGCCCGTTTTCTGCCCTATGATCTTTCGTGCATGCTGTTCACCGTAGTCCGGGGCGAGGCCATGGATGCGGCCTGTAAGGTGGCCAGGGGGCATACGGGGAGAACCGAGCTGATTACCGTGGATGGCGGATGGTACGGCCAGACAGGGTTTGCCATGAGCCTTTCGGATCGGATGGATAAAGCGGACTTCGGCCCCCTGATCCCGGGCGTAAAAACCCTCCCCTTCGGAGACGGGGCCGCTGCGGAAAAAGAGGTGACAACGCGCACGGCCGCAGTGATCCTGGAACCGGTCCAGGCGGAAAACGGTTGCCGTATGGCCACCCGGGAGTATCTCAGGCAATTGAGGCGGGTCTGCGATCAAAAAGGGGCGCTCTTGATTCTGGATGAGACCCAGACCGGGTTTGGACGCACCGGAACGAAGTTCGCCTGTGAAGGTTTGGGGGCTTCTCCGGACATCCTGATCTTCGGCGAGGCCCTTGCCGGCGGAATGTTTCCCATGTGCGGGCTGGCCTTCCCTCCCCGAATCAAATCGTTTTTTGATAAGCACCCGCTCATTCACTTATGCACTTTCGGGGGGCATGATGTGGGATGCCTTGTGGCCGATAAGGCCCTGGAACTGTATGACACCCTGAAACCATGGAACAACGCCCAAAAACAGGGGGAAAGAATTCTGAATGGGTTGAGGCCCCTGGCGGGAGAATACCCCGGTACATTCCGGTCTGTAGCTGGGCTGGGCCTTCTCTTGTCCATCCAACTGACCTCCACTGAAAAGGCCTTGGTTTTTTGTAAGGCCGCAAGAACCGAGGGCCTTTTTTGCGTCCCGGGAGAGGTCCTGAAATCCTCCATCATGATCAGGCCGCCCCTTACCTTGACGGATGAAGAGTCGGACAAACTCCTAAAAGCCATTCAGGATACGCTTAAAAGAATCTAACCGAATCCTTGGCTTTGCAGGATTTATCATGACCGAACTGCTCATCAAAAAGGGCAAGGTGTTTGACGGCACGGGGGGGCCCCGCTTTTCGCGGAAGCGTTCGAATCAGCAAGGGGCTCATTCAAGAGGTATTCCGAGATGGTAAAGACCTGCCGGCAATCAGGGAAACGATCCATGCAAAATGTTTGGTGGGCGTGCCCGGATTCATCGATATGCATTCCCAATCGACCTGCCCCCTTGAACGGGTTAAGCAAAACTGATTTCTTGGGGTAACGAGGAATTGGGGGGATTATACTCAACTTTTGGGATTGGGCACGGTCTTAAAAGTTTTATCGCATGTTGACTGCCCAACCCCTCTCCCCCCAGCCAGTCCTTCCCCCACAAAAGAGGGAAGGTACTCTGGCGGAACCTTATTCCCAAGCCTACAAAGAGAGGCTATTTCGTGAAATCCCATCCCGTCATCGACGCACACACTCACATCGGAGATATATTAAACAAGGGCGGGGGCGACATCATATGGAAAAAGGGAGTGACCAAACCCAAGATTTTTGATCCCATTACTCTTTCGGGATGGGTGGGTTATCGTGATTTCGGCCTGGGAAACCTTCTTTACCGCCTTTGTCTCAGCCAGATCATCGAGGCCGAACAGGCTCGCAGCCGGGCCGGAACCCTGGAAAATCTGCGGACCTCCATGGAAGGATTGGGCATCACCCATAGCGCCTGCATGCCCATCCATCCTTACGTGGTCTTCGACGACCTGGCCAAAGCTGCCAGCCAGGCCCCCGGCGTTATTCCGTTTACCACCGTGGATGTGGCCGCTGGCGGCGACCTTGAAGCACAGTTAAAGGCGGACAAGGCCAATGGAGCAAGGGGACTCAAGCTCCACGGCATAATCCAGAAGGTGCCCCTGGACGATCCGCGCACGCACACGGCGGTGGAAGCCGCGGGCGGGGCAGGGCTTGCCGTGCTGTTTCACTGCGGCATTTCCAATTACTATAAGGGGAAAGAGAAAGACAGGAACATTCCGGAATACGGCGCCGTGGACTACGCCGTGCGCTTGGTGCGGGAACATCCGGACGTGCCTTTTGTAGTGGGCCATGCCGGTATGTTCGAAGTGGAGGAAGTCATGGAAAAACTGGCTGCCTTTGAAAATGTCCATGTGGACACCTCACTCCAGTCCACGGTCAATATCAGGAAACTGATCCAGGCTTTAGGGCCTGACCGGGTGCTGTATGCTTCGGACTGGCCCTTTGGCGACGCCTGGGCCGCCTTGGCCTGTGCACGCAAAGCCTGCAAAGGAGACGAGCCTCTGCTTCGGAAAGTATTATACGAAAACGCGGCAAGGGTTTACGGCATTGCGTAAAAATAAGGGAAAATCAATACGTACCATCAACCTTTAAGCCCAACAAATCAAACCTATCCAGCTGTTTGGGGCAAAATCCGGAGGGAAGAGGTGGTTCTTAGAATTCGGACAGAGTTATAAGGTGGATTCCGGATGTAAGGCGGGACCCTCTGGATGACGAAGCCAAAGAGGTATTCGGGAGAATTTGAGGCGACGGTGGCCTTGGCGGCGATGAAGGGGGATCAAGCCGTGGCGCGGCCTTCAAAAAGGAGGAACCCATGGAAAAATGGCATCAGACCGGCTGCGTCCTTTGCGCCCAGAACTGCGGCATAGAGGTCCTTGTGCGGGACAACCGCATGGTCAAGATCCGGCCGGACAAAACCAATCCCCGAAGCCGGGGATACATATGCCGCAAGGGCTTGAACGTCTTTCACCACCAGCACAACGCGGACCGGCTTACCCACCCCCTCAAACGCCACGGAAAGGGGTTTAGAAAGATCACCTGGGAGCAGGCGTTTTCCGAGATCGCCGGGAAGCTGTCAAGGATTCTGGAAAAACACGGGCCACGGTCTTTTGCCTACATGGGCGGCGGCGGCCAGGGCTGCCATTTTGATGCCCCCTTTGGCATCAGCTTCATGCGGGCCCTGGGCTCTCAATACCACTACAACGCCCTGGCCCAGGAACTGACGGGCTATTACTGGGTCAACGGCCGCATGCTGGGCAGCCAGAACCGCATCCCCATGCCTGACGAGGATCGCTCGGACATGCTCATTGCGTGGGGCTGGAACGGCATGCAGAGCCACCAGATGCCCCGGGCCCCCCTGGTCCTGAAGGAGTTCGCCAACAATCCGGACAAAATCCTGGCCGCCGTGGACCCCAGGAAATCCAAGACCGCAAGAATCGCCAACATCCATCTTGCTCTCAGGCCCGGGACCGACGCCCTTTTCATCCGGGCTCTCATCAGCCTGATCCTGGAAAAGGGCTGGGAGGACAAGGCCTACATCCGGCGGCATGTTTCAGGGTGGGACAAGGTGAGGCCCTGGTTTACGGGCTTTGACATAAAGGGAGCCTTGAGGGTCTGCGGGCTGGAAACCCAGGAGGTCGAGGACTTCTGCCGGCTTCTTTCCACCCGCAAATGGTGCGTGCATCCGGACCTTGGCCTGATAATGAACCGCCACTCCACCCTGGCCTCCTACCTCTTGAACCTCCTGGTGACTGTCTGCGGGCGCTATTGCGTCCCCGGTGGCAACCACCTGCCGCCCATTGTCCTGCCCCTGGGCCTGGACTCCGACGAGCGCGCCCCCGGGACCTGGCGAACCATGGAAACGGGTTTTTTCGCCATCACCGGATACTTCCCGCCAAACGTCCTTCCAGAGGAAATACTTGCCGACACGCCCGAGCGAGTAAGGGCCGTGCTGACCTGTGGCTCCAATCCTTTGCGCTCCTACGCCGACACTTCGGCTTACGAAAAGGCTTTCAAGGAACTGGACCTATTGGTGACCGTGGAACTGGCAATGACCGAGACCGCTCGAATGGCACACTACGTCCTGCCTGCGCGCTCGGCCTATGAATCCTATGACGGTACGTTTTTCCCCTGGACGCCCAAGTCGTTTTTCCAGATGCGACGGCCCATAGTGGAGCCCGAGGGCGAGCCTTTGGAATGCGGCGAAATCTTCACCGGCCTAGCCGACGCCATGGGCCTCATCCCGTCCATTCCGGACTCCCTTTACCAGGCTGCTCAAAAGGGCCCGATGGATTTTTCCCTGGCAGCGGCTCCCTGGGTTCAAAACACCCCCCAGGCCATTCAGAGGCTTCCCTTTATTCTGGCCAAGACCCTGGGCCGGGAGATGGGCTCGGCCCACCTGGCCATGCTGTTCGGCCTCTTGCAGCAGCGGTTGGCCGCCTACAAGGCCCCGGACGGGAAAATCCTGGAGCCCATGGACCTCTTTGACCGAATCCTGAGCGGTCGGGGACTCCTGCCCGAGTATCCGGCCTTGTTGGGCAAGGGCCCCGAAAGCCTCAAGAAACACTGGACCACCCTCTACGGCCTTTCCCGCGTGCGGCCCACATCAGCCGTGGCCGAGGCCGACCGTCAGGGCTTTTCCATGACCAGGGCCGTAATAAAGGCACTCGCTCCCGATCGGATGGCCAAAGTACTCCAGGCCGCTGTCAGGCAGCGCAGCTACCTGCCACTCATGGAGCTTTCTCCCACGGCTGTCCTGGCCCAGGAGATGTTCCAGGCGATTCTGGATCACCCCGAGGGCGTCTGGCTGGGAGAGGGCCACCTGGACAACTTCCGGGAAATAAGGACCCCTGATGGCAAGATCCAGGTCCACGTTCCCGAGCTTAAGGACTGGCTCCTTGGCCTTTCGCCTGAAGCCGAGGCCAAGGCGCTCACACCGGACCCGGACTACCCTTTTGTTCTTTTGGCGGGGCGGCATGTCAAAACCAATGCCAACACCCTCATGCGAAATCCGGAATGGAACAAAAAGTTCCGGGACTGCACACTTGTGATGAACCCGGCCGACGCCGAAAGCCTGAATCTGTCTGACGGTCAGAGGGTGCGTGTCCGAACCCATGCCGGTCACGAGGTCCTGGAACTTGAGGTCACCGAGTCGGCACGGCCGGGCCAGGTGGCCATGCCCCACGGGTCTGGACTTCAATACAACGGCCGGGTCCACGGCGCCAACGTGAACCGGCTGACAAGCAACACCCACCGTGACCCCCTGGCAGGCACGCCCCTGCACCGCTACGTGCCTTGTCGGGTGGAGGCGGCAGAATAGACAGGCGTCCTTTCGGATTGCATTCGGACGTGGACCAAGGCGGCAAGGAGCCTGCGATATACCTTCAGCCCTGAAGACTCCTCCTTTTTCTTTTCAGGGGATTCCAACAGTGTGGTGCACAACCTATTGAAGAGTATCTCCAGCAAGGCGCTGAACTGGGCACGGACAAGCCGCATCGGTTAGCTTGGTCATTTGACCGCTTCAAAGCCGGGCTAAAACCCCACATGTTGTGGTGCCCGGAAAATCCGGGAGTTATTGAAAGCTGCCACCATTCCAGGTTCTCGTATTTTCTCAAAAACAATGAGTTCATTCGGCATTCCTTATTTCCGGTTTTTTGACAAGATTGATCCTATCTTACCGATATGGTAGTTGAGGAAAGCATTGAATTCCAAAGATTTCGAGGGGGAGCGAAAACAAGGAACGTGACATACAAGCGAAGCACATCCCAACAAATGCCCGAAAGACCTATTGTGATCGTTACCCGTGCAAGGAGTTGCCAGGGTACACACGCTTTCGGCATTTTGAGAAAGTTGCCGGTGGCGCCCTGAATTTCCTTCACGACAGGCCGAAGCATAAGTTCCGTCGCCACGAACCGTCTGGCTAAACCTGCGGAGACTATTGCAGGATCTCCCGGAACCTCGGGCGGCCTATAGCTTGGCCCCGAAGGAATCCAAGAAGAAATTCGGTTTTGGTTCCCGATAGGCTCCGGTTTCGAAGAACCTGTCCGCAAAGAGAATGGCCACCGTCGAGAGGTTTGGGGCAGTCGCGTTTGGCGCAAAATCTATAAGCTCCTGCAGCGGTTTGGAGAGTTATCGGTATGATCAAGACCCCATTGACCCGATGCTTTTTCGGCCTGTTTCTGGGGATTGCCTTGAGTTGTTTATGGGCCGGCAAAATAGCAGCAGAACAGGGTTACGATCCCTCCCTTTCTGAAGTTGTTCTTTTCGATATTCGACCGATTCACGAACTTGATCCAACTCAATACCCTGAACAAGGACGGCCCTGTGTTGTGGCATATCTTGCCGCCATTTCCCCGGCCTCCCCACTCCGAAAGCATCAACCGCCTGCTGGGGTGGAAGATGCGGCAAAAGTCCGGCGCCGGAACATGGCCGAACAGATGATCGTCATTCTCGGCAACGATGCCCGGAAAGAAGCGGAATTATTTGCATCCGCCTTGCCGCTGTCGGCTGAATGGGAAGGCATGAGCGAAATGCCGTTGGATGAGGCCAATTTTGCGGATAACTGGATGAACAAGCGCCCGGAAACATCTGTTCCCATTGCGCCGTTTCTTTACCTGTTCAAGGCCCACCGGTACCGGGCCGGTTTTGAGGCGGCCAAATTCGGCCATGAAAAAGGTCTCTGGCCCATCCTGGCAAAGCGATACCATGAATCCTTCGACAAGGCCAAATCGTATGGAAATTCTTTAATTTTGTGTATAGCTGATGATCTGGATGCGCAACCCTATGTTTATCTTGAGGGACAAGGACGACCTTAAAATGAAGAAAATATATTTGATATGTTTGATAGGGATGGTTGGATTCTGTCTGGCCACAATTCAGGCCATAGCCTGTTCCTGCTATTGGAAAGGGCCCTTCCTGGCTGTGGCCAAAGAGGCCCCGCTGGTGGTGCGGGGCAAAATTCTTCGCCATCATCCCGGCAAATCACCGGCCATGGATGTTCTAGTCTTCGAAACCCTTTCGGGCGGTCTTCTGGATTCGGGCCTGACGATTCAGATGGGCGACGGCATGCACTGCCGGCCCATGCTGGAAATTTTTCCCCCGGACACCGAATGGATATTGGCAATCAATGGGCCGGGCTCAAAAGCCGGAAACGGCTTGGCCATATCACATTGCGGAGAATACTGGCTGAAGGTGGAAAACGGGAGTGTCGTAGGCAGCATTGATGGTGATCAAAACCAGGTTACGCGGATGCCGTTGGAGGAATTTAAAAACAGGTTCCTTAATCTACACCTCAAGGAGTAATCTTCTGGACGGATGGAATCCTGGCCGCCGATCTCGACAACGCCGAGCCTGGCAACACCATCCTGGAAGTGAACCAACTCCTATTTCGTGGAGCCGGTTGGCTTGACGCTATCTCCCAAGATGTAGTTATTGAGGTGGTTCCGAGTGTAGCGAGAGTCCACCCAACAGGATGGGGCCTTCCGTTTGGAAAGCGTTCGACAACCGTCTTTTCGGTCAACCTGAATTTCGGCTGGAGGAGGTCCGTCGCGCCAAAATAAAGGGGAGGGCCCCAACCGGGAGCCCTCCCCTTTTTTGTTCTCTGGTTCTTGCCGCCCTGGCCGCAGGGGCGGCGGGTGGCTCGTTAGATCAAGGGCGCGCCGAGCATCACGTTGTCGAAGAAGCCCGGGCCCCGGTAGAGGATCTGGTTCACTTCCTGGAGCACCGCGCCGTTGTCCGTGGCCACGTCGTCGGCGAGATTGCGGACAAAGCTCTGCCAGGTGCCGTTCTTGGCGGAAGCGCCCAGGCCGAAGCGGATGTACTCGCCCGACTTGCCCAGGTCCGTGTCCGACGGCGTGTAGTAGAGGTACCGGTGGCCCTGGTCCGTCTGGA
>JAHJUF010000122.1 GCA_018829095.1 Pseudomonadota bacterium
CGGGTCACGGCGTCACCGGCCATGGAGATGTACCGTCTTTTCATGGCCAATTCGGGCCAGCTTTCCGCCCCTTTGCTGGAAGCGGTCATCCACGCCGGAGTGGTTTTCGGGGATGTCATGCCTCCCCCGGGTTCCTTGAACCTCCACCCCATGACCCGGGATATTCTGGAGGCGATCCTGGAGGCTTGCCAGGGTCACAGGAGCAGAATCAGGGACGCGGAGTCCGGCAGGGTCCTCAGGCTTGCCTCCCGCTGGATCAAGGAGGTCTGCCGGGCGCTCCTCGGGTTCATGCCGCCCCGCGAGGAGCCCGAAGCCGAGGGCGACCCGGAGCTGATCAGAAAGATGAAGGAGATCCTTGATAACGAAGATCTTGAGATTCCGTCCTTCATGCGGCGCCGGCGCTTTCCGAAAGATCCGCCGACCCTTTCCGGGGAGCCGCCCGAGCGTTTTGCGCCTCTCGACGATCCACGGCCTCCCAGCCTCCACAAACCGGAATCCGAAAGTGAGCGCATCGCCCGTTCGCTCAAGGATCCGGCCCGGGACAGCCAAAACCGGCTGGAGACGGGCAAGTCCGCCTCCAACATGAGCAAAAAGACCAGGGAGGTGTTGGACAGCCTGGGAAAAAGTCTGGAAGAGGCAGCCGGACAGCCCAGCAAGGCCCAGGACATGAAATCGGAAATCGTGGCCGCCGCCCTGTTCGACCGTCCGTTCGACGAGGGCCCCATCCAGGGGGAACCCGCCACCGGCGCGGAGGTGGCGGTGGACCTGGGAGACGTGGTGGGCCGCGTCGAGGTTCACGACCGCCCCATTTCCCCTTCCAACCATGGCGAAACCGTGGCCCTGCTCACCCGCGAGGCCCGGGGTATCGCCGAACTCCTCCAGCGGTACATCTACACCAACGTGAAGAGGTATACCGAAATGCGGCGCCTGCGAACCCGGGGCTCCCTCGACCCGGCCCGCCTGGCCATGGCCGGTTTTTCCAATACGGTTTACCGCAGTTTCCAAACCCGTTCGGCCGGGGACCGCCAGGGGCGCCCCCTCCTGGTCCTGGGCATCGACGCCTCGGCGTCCAATTCGTCCGCCCAGATCCGGGTGGGAAAGCTCCTCACCGCTGCCTACCTGATGTCGGCCAGGCGCCACGGCGTGCGCGTCCTGTCGGGCATTTACTCCAGCGGCCCCATCCGCCGGGGGCTTTCCGGAACCTTGATCCAGTGGCTCTACCACCCCCAAAAGACCCTGACCCATTCCCCGGCGGACGCGGTTCGTTCCGTGGCCGCCATGCCCGACATGGGCTCCGGCGCCCAGAAGGACGTGGTCAGCGTGGCCCGAATCCTGGAAGAAGCCCGGACCCTGGCCCGGGGAAACCGGATCTACCTCGTGCTCATCACGGACTGCGAGTGGAACGTTTCCCTGCATATGGGCAAGAGCGGGTTCGAGGAAGTGAAAGGGTTTTTCTCGGAGGCGGCGAGGAAGGCGAATGGAAGCCTGCACACCACGTTGGTGGCGGTGGGAAAGGACGCTCCCACGGACCTGGAGGACGTTTTGGACGCAGTCATCCGGATACCCGCCGACAAGCTCGAGGATGTGGGCGCCGTGGCGAACCAGTTGGCGCGGCATGTAGCGGATTGCATCCGTACCCACCGCCGCGGGCGCTCCGGGAGATAGCCACCCATTTTTCGGCCGGGCGCATGGGGCCTCCATGCGCCCGGCCCTGAGGAGGAGATACCATGGCCTGGGATTTCGGTGCTGCGACCTACTTCTATGATCCCATCGGATACGGAACCCTGTCCCTGGGGGAACAGGCCCGCAGGGTGGCCCCGTTGCTGGAGCTTCTGGTGGAATACGACGAGGCCCGCGTGCAGTTACAGACGCGGGGCGGAAAACTCAAAGACCTGGAACATTTGGACGGCCTTCTCAAGAGGGAAATCCGCATCCAAACATCCTACGGCGTGAAGACGGTGAACCTGACCGACCAGCGGGAGTTGGTTTCCGCCCTATCCTGGGTGGACCGGAACCTGCATCTTCAGGTCAGGCGCCTTGCGGGGAGCGGTTTCCCGGCCTATTGCCTGTGCCGCCTTCACATGGACGGTTTTTCCGAGTACGGGGTTGTGGCGGCGGAGTGGTACATGAGCCCCGGCGATCCGGGCTATCCGGACTCGGACCCTCGTTTCCTGCGCCTGCTCCATGGCATGCACGAGGTGGCCTTTGTGCGGATGTCGAAGTACCGGTCCGGGGCCAGGGAATCCCTTGCCGCCAAGGGCCGGCCCTGCGGGGATGCGGACGTGGATCGCTTCCTCTATCTCGTGGCCCGCCACGTTTGCCAGAGCGCATGGAGCGTGGAACAAAACTTCGGCGTGGAAATCGGCCGGCACCTTTCCATGCCCCGCTTTGTGGAGGCCATTGAACTGGCCTACCTCTGCCTGGCGGGTGACCACCACCTGTGCGCCTTGAGGGGTGTGGCGACGAATCCCTGCCTCCAGGAATTTTTTCACGTCGCCTATCCCCAGGCGGCCATAGGGCGCTTGATCCGCTGCCTTCCCTCTCTCCCCGGCGACCGGATCAGCGAATTCCCCAAGCAGGCCCGTAATCTTTACCTGGCCCTTGCCAGGGAGTTCTCCGACTTTCTGGGTTGCCGCATTCAATGGGGTTTTGCCCGGGAGGAAAGCCCCCTTTGGAAAGTCCTATACGCCAATTACAGCCGCCTTTCGGCAATGCGGGCTCTCCTGTTGACGGATCCTTCCGTCCAAGAGGCTGCCGCCAGCCTGGATCGGGCCGCAGAGGAGTTGGTGTCCGGCATGCTGGATGCCCTGGTTGACAGGCCAACGCCTTCCATTCGGGGTATGGAACCGGTGGCCGAGAGCCGTATAGTGATAGGCGATTGAAGTCTTCGAGAGTATCCCAGGTGTATTAGGATGACAGGACCTTATAAAGCTATTATTCGTCCAGAGCTTGATCTTTTTGACGGTTGTGGCGCGTACGTTCCTTTTGAGAGCTATCAAGTAAAATTTTCCTCTTGACGGTCCTGGCGTGGACGACGACGGAGACGGCCTCACCGAGGAGGATGGCGACTGCGACGACCACAACAGCACCATTCGCCCCAATGCCCCAAAAATCGGACAGGGTGTTAAGTTATTACTCGGGTCAGAAAATATTTCTATTCCTTCCGGCAAACCCGAGTCACGAAACCCGCTATTCGCGGGGTCGTCGAGGGGTCATGGAAATGGAAACCTTTTATGCTCCCCGTAATAAGGTGGATTCCACAAAATGGAGGGACCACCGGAATGGGAAAGAGGAAGAGGTATTCAGGGGAGTTCAAGGCCAAGGTGGCGTTGGAGGCGTTGAAGGGCGAGGAGACGATGGCCCAG
>JAHJUF010000123.1 GCA_018829095.1 Pseudomonadota bacterium
AGACCATCACCAGCGACCTCATCAACGATCTTCTGGACGTGCTCCCGGCGGACACCAGGTCCTTCCTGCGGGAGTTCTCGGCCCGGCATTCCTTTGACGAGGTGGTGGAAAGCTTGCAGGCCGTCCGGGACGTGAACGTGCTCCTGGTGGGGGACGGCATTGTGGACGAGTACCACTACTGCTCGCCCATGGGCAAATCCGCCAAGGCGCAACTGGTGGTGAATCGCTACCTGAACCACGAGTTGTTCGCAGGCGGGGCCTTTGCCATCGCCAACCACCTGTCCGGCATTGTGGACCGGATTTCCCTGGCCACGCTCCTGGGGGAGGAGGATTCCCGGGAGAAATTCGTCCGGGACAACCTCGTTCCCAACGTGCGCCCCACGTTTTTCCTGCGTCCCGATGCCCCCACCGTGGTGAAGAAGCGCTATGTGGATTCCTACACCTCCCAGAAGCTTTTCGAGATCAACTATTTGAACGATGCGCCTGTTTCCGGGGACCTGGAGAGGGCGATCCTCGATCACCTGGACCGTGAAGTGCCCAAGTATGACCTGGTGCTGGTCTCGGATTTCGGCCACGGGTTCATTTCCCCGGCCATGGTGGAGGTTCTGGAAGCCCGGGCGAAAAGGCTCGCCGTGAACTCCCAGACCAACGCGGCCAACGCGGGGTTCAACCTTGTCACCCGGTACCGGGGGGCCCATTTCGTTTGCCTGGACGAGACCGAGGCCCGGCTATCCGTACAGGACCGGTTCGGGCCTGTGGAAGATGTGGCCCGGCGGCTCGCGGACATCCTGGGGGTGGAGCTTCTCCTGGTGACCACGGGCAAGAAGGGCTCCGTGGCCGTGGCCGGGGATGAGCTTTTCCGCACCCCCATTTTTTCCTCCCGGGTGGTGGACACGGTGGGGGCCGGGGACGCGGTGTTCTCCTATTGCGCCCCGTGTTTCGCCTCGGGCGCGGCCCCGGATGTCACGGCCTTTCTCGGCAACGTGGTGGGGGCCATCGCCGTGGGCATCGTGTGCAACAAGCGCCCCGTGGCCCGCCACGAGGTGGTGAGGTTCGCCCAGGTCCTGATGCGGCCGGGGGTCAAGGCCGGATAAACGCGATGGAAATCCTTTTTGGGAACAGCTCCCAAGTGCACAGATAAAAATGGATCACGGATTACGCGGATCAACGGAAAGGCGATAAATGGCGAATCCCATGGACGTATTGGTCACAGGGGGCGCGGGGTACGTGGGCGCGGTGCTGGTGCCCAAGCTGCTCTCGGCCGGGCACCGGGTGACCGTGCTGGACCTGTACCTCTACGGCGATGACGTGTTGAGTCAATCCGCCGGGAACCCCGGCCTTACGGAGGTCAAGGGCGACATCCGGGACCGGGGCCTGGTGCGGAAACACATGGCCGGTCAGAATGCGGTGATCCACCTGGCCTGCATTTCCAATGACCCCTCCTACGAACTGGACCCGGGCCTGGGCAAGTCCATCAACTACGACGCCTTCAAGCTTCTGGTGGAGGAGTCCAAGGCCGCCGGGGTGGGGCGGTTCATCTACGCCTCGTCCTCTTCCGTGTACGGCATCAAGGACGAGGCCGAGGTCACCGAGGACCTGGCCCGGGAGCCCCTGACCGACTACTCCAAGTACAAGGCCCTGTGCGAGGACGTGCTCCTGGCGGCGGCCACGGACGATTTCGTGTGCACGGTCATACGGCCGTCCACGGTCTGCGGCTACTCCCCCCGCCTGCGTCTGGACCTGACGGTGAACATCCTCACCAACCACGCGGTGCACAAGGGCGAGATCACGGTTTTCGGCGGGGAGCAGAAACGGCCCAACATCCACATCCAGGACATGGCTGACCTGTACGTGCGCCTGCTGGAACTGCCCGCCGGGGCCGTGGCGAACAAGGTCTGGAACGCGGGATTCGAGAATTACAAGGTGGGGGAGATCGCCCAGATGGTGCGGGGCGTCATCAACCCGGACCTGCCGGTGAAGACCGTTCCCTCCGACGACATCCGGTCCTACCACGTGTCCTCCAAAAAAATCTCGGACGACATCGGGTTCGTGGCCCGGCACACCATCGAAGATGCGGTGCGGGACCTGGCGGACGCCTTTGCCCAAGGCTTGGTGC
Source organism: Pseudomonadota bacterium (assembly GCA_018829095.1). Taxonomy (GTDB): domain Bacteria; phylum Desulfobacterota; class Desulfobacteria; order Desulfobacterales; family Desulfatibacillaceae; genus JAHJUF01. The sequence goes on from JAHJUF010000123.1 coordinate 2,117, forward strand.
CGGACCCCATGACCGATCCCCGTTACTACAACATCAAGCTCATGCAGTCCGTGAACCTGAAATGAGGCCCATGAAAATCCCGTATTCCTACCTTTCCGAGCAGTTCGCCGACCCGGCCCCCATCCTGGAGAAAATCGCGGACCTGGTGCGGCGCGGGGACTACACCCTGGGCCAGGAGGTCGCTGAGTTCGAGGAGCGCTTCGCCCAGGTCATCGGCACGCGCTTCGCCGTGGGGGTCGGCTCGGGCACGGACGCCCTGTTTTTGTCCCTGAAGGCCGCGGGCGCGGGACCCGGCACCGAGGTCATCACGGCGGCCAACACCTTCATCGCCACGGCCGGGGCCATCGCCGCCACCGGGGCCCGGCCCGTGTTCGTGGACGTGACGGACGAATACGTCCTGGACCCGGACCGGCTGGAGGACGCCATCACCGCCCAGACCTCGGCCATCGTGCCCGTGCACTGGGCCGGGGTGTGCGCGGACATGGGCCGCATCGCGGACATCGCCCGGCGTCACGCCCTGCCCGTGGTGGAGGACGCCTGCCAAGCCATCGGCGCGTCCCTTTCCGGCAAACGGGCCGGGAGCTTCGGCCTGGCCGGGGGCTTCTCCCTACACCCCCTGAAGAACCTGAATGTGTGGGGCGACGGCGGCATCATCGTCACGGATTCGGAGATGGTGGCCGACCGCCTCCGGCTTTTGCGGAACCACGGGCTCGCGGACCGGGACACGGCGGTCTGCTTCGGGTACAACAGCCGCCTGGACAGCCTCCAGGCCGTGGTGGCCCTCCACCTCATGGACAGCCTGGACTGGATCACGGCCACCCGCCAGAAATGGGCGAAGAGGCTGGATGAGGCCCTGGGGGAGATCCCGGAGATCCGGGTGCCCCGGCGGCGTCCGGACAAGGAGTACGTGCACCACCTCTACATCGTGGAGGCCCGGGACCGGGACGGGCTCCTGGCCCATCTCCACAAGGAGGGCGTGGACGCCAAGGTTCACTACCCCGTGCCCCTGCACCTCCAGCCGTTCTCCATGCGCCTGGGATACAGGAAGGGAGATTTTCCGGCCACCGAGTCCCAGGCCAAAAAGATCATCACCCTGCCCGTGCACCAGCACCTTTCGGAAGAGGAAGTGGAGTACATCATCCGGTCGGTGAAGTCGTATTACCGGTGATGGGAAGGGCCCCCTCCCTTTTGGGTAGTGAACCCCCCTTTGAAAAAGGGGGGCAGGGGGGATTTCTTTTTTCTTTCCGCTTTTTATTCTTTTTCATTCGGATGAGCCGGAAGGGAAAAAGCCAAAAAAATCCCCCCCATCCCCCCTTTTTCAAAGGGGGGGGATCGGCTTTTCAATAGGGGGGGTGGGGGGAAGCCACCCGGCCAGTCCGAGGATTCTTTTCCCTTTTATGACCTCAAATAACGAGCAGAGCCCATCATGAAAGTCCCCTACCTCGACCTGGGAAAGCAGTTCGACGACCCGGAACTCCTGCGCCGTATTGGCCGGGTTCTGGCCTCGGGCCAATTCATCCTGGGGCCCGGGGTGGAGTCTTTTGAGGAGCGGTTTGCGGACCTTTGCCGGGTGCCCTTTGCCCTGGGGGTGAACTCGGGCACGGACGCCCTGTTCCTGGTCCTGAAGGCCCTGGGGGTTGGGCCGGGCCACGAGGTCATCACCGTGTCCAACTCCTTTGTGGCCACGGCCGGGGCCATCGCCGCCACAGGGGCCCGGCCTGTTTTCGTGGACGTGGGGCCGGACTACAACATGGACCCGGAGAAGATCGGCCCGGCCGTGACCCACAGGACCCGGGCCATTGTTCCGGTGCACCTGACCGGCGCCATGGCAAACATGGATGCCATCTGCCGGGAGGCCGCGTCCAGGGGGCTCTTTGTGGTGGAGGACGCGGCCCAGGCTGCGGGCGCCTCCTGGGACGGCCGTCCGGCCGGGTCCTGGGGCGACGCGGGTTGTTTCTCCCTTCACCCCTTGAAGAACCTGAACGCCGCAGGCGACGGGGGCATGATCACCACGTCCCGGCCGGAACTCGTGGAAAAAATTCGGAAACTGAGAAACCATGGCCTGGTGAACCGGGACGAGGTGGAGTTTTTCGGGTACAATTCCCGCCTGGACGCCCTCCAGGCCGTCATCGCG
>JAHJUF010000124.1 GCA_018829095.1 Pseudomonadota bacterium
CACGGTGGACGTGGCAGCGGCCCTGACCGGCCAGTCCGATCTGGCCCTGGCCCTGGAAGTCCTGGGCCCCGAGGCGGCGTGGGAGAGGGACCTCGTCCGGAACCTGGTCCACGAGAGCGAAAAACCGGAAAAGGAGGCCGAGGTTCAAAAGCACCTGGACACCCTCCTGGAATACCTGGCCCGCCCGGCCTTCCCGGCCCGCCTGGTCCGGTCCGAGGTCAAAACCCGGACCTCCCCGGCTGGCGGGCCCTGGCCCAGGCGACCGGCCTGACCGGAACCCCGGATAAAGGAAAGAAAAGGCCTCCCCGGCGCACGAAGCCGTTGGGGAGGCCTTTTTTGTTTTTGATGGCCTCGTAAAAAGGTTGAGAACCTCCGCCCTACCGCACCGTGAGGGCCGGGTCGCCGAAGAGGTTGTAGATCTCCAGCATGAAGGGGTGCCGGATGTCCGGCGCGGCCGCGTCCAGGGCCTTGCGCACGGCCTCCCCCAGGACCCTCTCGTCCTCCTGAAAAATCTTCCGGAAAAGCTCCTGGTTCAGCGTCACGGCATCCTCGTTGATGGACAGTCCCGTCGGAGCCCACATGGCGATGGCCCCCCGGCCCGGAGCAAGGACCAGGGCCTCGGAAAGGGACCGGTACCCCGGCAGCATGCCGCCCACAGCGCAGGTGAGAGCCGCCATCACGGGCAGGCCCGCACCGTTGTTCAACAAGGAAACGTCCGGGGTGGTGAAGAGCCCCTCCGAGGCCAGGCGGTCCAGGCCGCCATGGCCGATGTAGTTCATGAATACGGCCCCGGCGTTCATTTGCCCGAACAGCATCTGGCGCGCCTGGGCCAGGGTCATGCGGTCCAGGTAGGCCAGGGTCAGGCCGTGATCCAGGGGAACCAGGGCGGCCACGGAATCGCTGTCCAAGGGGAAGTCCCCGGCGGTGTCGGGGTTGTCCGCCGCCATGAGGACCTGCCGGGGCGGTGCCTTTCCGCTTTCGTAGTCGATGATCTTCTGGATGGCCGCTGAAAGCTCCGCCGCGCTGGTCACAGGCAGCCGCCCCACAGCCAGGGCCCGGTCCTGGCCGGCCACAGCCGCGAACCGGTTGTCCGAGATGTACAGGCCGTCGGGGGTGGGGGCCGCGAGAGGCGGCACCAGGTTGTCCCTAAAACCCTGGCAGTCCCGGTAATCCAGGGTGCCTTTGCCCGCCAGGAGCATGAACCGGGGCGGGGTGCGCCAGTTTTCCACCGCGAATTCCAGGAAGTCCCGGATGGCGAGGGGATGGGGAACGCCGTGGTTGAACTCGTCCATGACGTCCTCCAGGGCCACCACCAGGGAGGGCAGCCCCTGGACGGTGCGGCGGACGGCCAGGACCCGGGCCGCCTCCACCAGGGCCCGGGGGGTGATGATGAGGTGCTCAGCCCCATTGTCCGGGTTCCTCAGGTCCGAGGGCTCGTCCGGGGTCATGGAAACCGGGTGGAGCCAGGCTCCGGCGGCCCGGATCTCGAAGGAATCCCCGGAGTCGGCAACGGAAAAGCCCACGGACCAGTCCTGGTTCCCGGGTCCGGACGCGGCCTGGAAGGCCCGCCGGGGGCGTGCGGGGTCGGAAACATCCAGAACCAGGACCCGGGGATCGGAAAACCCGCCCACCGATACCTGGCCCTGGAAGCCTGCCGGGAGCCGGATGCGGTCCCCGGAGGCGATGTAGAGGCGTTGATAGGACAGGTCCAGGCTGTCCACGTACACGACGCTGTACTCCACCACCGGGTCCAGGAGTGCCGCCACCATGACCTGGTTGTCCCCGGGGATCAGCAGGGCCTGGTCAAACTTCATGGAAAAGGAAACCGGCCGGGTGCCGTCCCAGAAGAACTCCCCCACCAGGGTCCCGTTCACGTACACCCGGGCATGGTGATCCTGGGGCGCGGCGGTGTCAGACCCGGCCTGGAGGTTCACCCTGAGGGCGGCGGCATAGGACCCCGGGGCCGCGTGATCAGCCCGGACGGGGAAAGTCCGGATGTCCCAGCCATCCCAGCCGGCGTAGAGGGTTTCCCATATCCAGAAATCCCCTTCCGGGTCGTCGGACACGCTGGAGATCTCGTAATGATCCTCCTCGGCGTGGACGTTCTCCCCGAAGACCGGGGGCGCGTCCTCATCGCCGGGCAGGGCGGAGAGGGTAAGGGCCCAGAGGGATGCGGTTTCCAGGAAGCAGGAGGCGTCATCCCCCCCGCCCCCGGAGGCCGCCGCGCTTCCGGCCTCGTAGGCCGCCATGGTCAGCCCCGTGCCCAGGGACAGCCAGTACACGTTGTACGGGGAAAGGGGCGACTCCGGAGCCAGGCCGTAGAAGGCCAGGCCCTGGGGATCGGCCACGGGGGTCCAGGCCACCTGGGCGCCTCCCGAGGAAAGGGAGAGCCCGCCCGTGGCCAGGAGTTCCCGGACAGCCGCCTCGGAAAGGGAAAAGGCAACGGCCAGTTCCCCGGTGGAGAGGAAGTACGCCCCCGTCTCGTTCACCTGGATCTTCACCGGCGTTCCCGGCGCTGCGGCCTTGGTCTCTTCGGCCGGGGCCAGGGGCGTTACACCCCCCTGGGAGGCGGCGGCCTTGGCGGCCTGCCCGGAATTCAGGGTCCCGCGCGTATAGGCGTCCCCGGCGTAATCCCCGGTGGCCGCATCGGCGGGGTCCGGTTCGGCGGCCAGGATGGAGACCAGGCCGCAGGACCTCCGGGGGCCCCGGGCGTCCACCTCCTGGAGGCGATACGTGTAGAGAGTGCCGGGGGTCACCGTGTCATCCACAAAAGAATAACGCGCCCCGGCCCGGGAGCCGGACAGGGCGGGCAGAAGCCCCCTGCCCAGATGGACCTCGGCCCCGGAGGGGTCAACGCGAAAAAGGAAAAAGCCCAGGGTGTTCAGCTCGGTGGAGGTTTCCCACCGGACAGCCACCCGGCCGTTGGAAAGGTTCTTTGCCGTCAAGGCGGACAGGGTGACCACGGTGGATTCCTGCTCCCGGAACCCGAACCGGATGCCCGTGACATCCGCGCTGGTGGCGTCGGCGCTCTCCTCGCTGTCGTAGGTCCCGGCTCCCACGCCCTCGGTCATCTCAAAGGTGGTGTCGTAGGAGTTCAGCAGGCTGGTGTCGTCCGTGACCCGGACCGTGTACACCCCGGGGGTCAGCCCGGCAAAAGAGTAGTTGCCGCTGGCGTCGGACGAGGTGGTGCCCACGGTGGTGGCTCCGGAGAGCAGGATCACGGTGACACCCTGGAACCGGGCCTCGCCGCTATCCGCGACTCCATCGGCATCGTCATCCTCCCAAAGAAAGCCGGAAACCGACCGGGCCACCTGGGCCTTGTAG
>JAHJUF010000125.1 GCA_018829095.1 Pseudomonadota bacterium
ATTGCAATCGGGCGTGCCGTCGCTGTCCGTGTCCGTGTCCGCAATTCCGCAACCGCAGACACCCGCCGCGATCTTGGCCGGGTCATTGGGGCAGGCGTCGTTGCAGTCCGCCGTGCCGTCCGCATCGATGTCCGTGTCCGCAACCCCGCAGCCGCAGGCTCCCGGAGCGGTCTTCGTCGGGTCGGCCGGGCAGCCGTCGTTGCAGTCCGCCACACCATCGGAGTCCGCGTCGAGGTCCAATACCCCGCAACCGCAGGTCCCGGGGGCCTTCTTCAGCGGGTCATCCACGCAGCCGTCGTTGCAGTCGGGCGTGCCGTCGCTGTCCGTGTCCGTGTCCGCCACACCACAGCCGCAGAGGCCCGGGGCGGTCTTGGCCGGGTCATTCACGCAGCCGTCGTTGCAGTCGGGCGTGCCGTCGCCGTCCGTGTCCGTGTCCGCCACGCCGCAGCCACAGGCCCCGGGGGCGCTCTTGTCCGGGTCGCCGGGACAGAGGTCCTTGCAGTTCGCCGTGCCATCGCCGTCCGTATCCGTGTCCGGGGAGCCACAGCCGCAGGCCCCGGAGGCGGTCTTGGCCGGATCGGACGGGCAGCCGTCCACGCAGTCGGCCGTGCCGTCCCCGTCCGTGTCCGTGTCCATCACACCGCAGCCGCAGAGGCCGGCGGCCGTCTTGCGAGCGTCAAAGGGGCAGGCGTCGTTGCAGTCCGGGGTGCCGTCCCGGTCCGTGTCCACATCGGCCACGCCGCAACCGCAGGCCCCGGCCGCCACCTTGCCCGGGTCGTTCACGCAGGCGTCGTTGCAGTCGGCCGTGCCGTCGTTGTCCGTGTCCGTGTCCGCCACCCCGCAACCGCACTGGCCGGCGGCGGTCTTGGCCGGATCGGCCGGGCAGCCGTCGTTGCAGTCGGCCATGCCGTCGCCGTCCGTGTCCGTTTCGGCCACGCCGCAACCGCAGGTGCCCGGAGAGGTCTTGGCCGGGTCGGACGGGCAGCCGTCGTTGCAGTCCAGGGTTTTGTCACCGTCCGTGTCCGTGTCCGCCACACCGCAACCGCACACGCCGGGCACGGTCTTGTTGGGGTCGGACGGGCACTTGTCCGTCACCAGGCTGGGTTTGTAAATCGTGAAGTACCAGGTGCGGTAGTCCGTATAGGTGATGCATCCGTCCAGGTTCAGGTCCGCGGCCAGGGAGTAGCCGGGGTCCCCTGCGCAGGAGCCGATGAGCAGGGCGAAGGCGCGCAGGTCCAGGACGTTGATTCTGCCGTCGTTGTTCATGTCCGCAGAAGGAGGCGCCACGGCCGCCCCGCCCAGGATCACGCCGGTGAGGTCGTCCCAGGAGGGCTGGGTGGCCGCGCCGATGGTCACGGCGATGCGGCCGGGGAAAGTCGTTCCGCCCACCACGAAGGGACCGGCCTGGAGGGTGAAGGTGGAAGCCGGTACCCAGGCCACGATGTCCGGGTCGTACCAGAAGGGGGTGACGCCGGGGTCAAAGGCCGTGAGGTACAGATAGGCCGTCATGGTGGAGGTGGCGTGGTCCCCGGGGGTGGGCACGAAGAGGTCCCAGTATCCCACTGCCCCGGAAAGGTCCGCGCCCGTGGGGTTGGCCCCGTAGGAGGCCATCATGAAAACCTGGGCGTCTCCCGCCCCTCCCACGGCCGCGCCCATGGCCGCGTTCTCGTCATCCTCGGCATCGCCGCCGGCCAGTTCGTAGCGTCCCGCGCCGGCAGCCTCGGTGAAAAACCAGGGGGCCAGGATCACGGTTTCCAGGTCGTCGCCGTAATCGTTGCCGTCCCGGGTGGTGCAGCATGTGGAGCGGAAAAGGATGCGCGACCCGTCCGGGCTCCACCAGTGGCGCTCGTCATCATAACCCTCGGTGATCTGGCGTACGTCCAGGGTGGACCGCTGGATGGCCATGATGTTGGTGCCGCCGACATCGTCGTTCTCCATGCGGAAGGAGAGCCAGTCCGAGTCCGGGGCCCAGGAGGTCTGGGCGCAGACCTGGTTCCAGGGGTCCCCGTCCGCTCCGCCCTGCTCAGCGAGGACCTGGCGGTTGTTGCCGTCCCAGTCCATGATGGTGATGAGGTAGTGATCATCACCCTCCGCCGTAACGAATGCCTCGGTGTGCAAGGCGATCCAGTTGCCGTCCGGGCTGGGGGTGGGCCAGTTGTCGCACCAGGAATCCCAGACCGCGGTCACGGCGGGGTCATCGTTGGCCGGGGAGAGCCGGACCACCTGGGTTCCGTCGGCCTTGCCCTTGTAGAGGCGGGCGTCGCCGGTGTCCGGGTCGTGGGCCTGGAACACCAGCCACTGGCCGTCCGCGCTCCATGCCTGGTGGGAACAGCCGGAGAGGGCGCCCGAGACCGTGCGGGGGGCGGACCCATCGATGCCCATCACCCAGATGTCTTCATCGCAGGTGTGAAAAGCGACCATGGTGCCGTCCGGGGAGACCATGGGCTTGTTCTCGCAGGTGCCCGGGCCACTCACCGGGCCGCCGTGGGCCTGGGTGAGGCTGGTGGGGCCCGTGCCATCGGCGTTCATGATCCACACCTCGCCGTGGTCACCGGGATCGTCCAGGATGTTCCGCTGGAACACGATCTTCGTGCCGTCCGGGATGAAGGATCCATGGCTGTCGCAACGCTCGTAGTTGGTAAGGCGCACCCAGCCCGTGCCGTCGGCCTTCATCTTGCACAGCTCGGCCTCGTCCCATTCCTCCACGCCGTCACCGTAAGCCTGGTACACGATCCACTTTCCGTCCGGACTCCAGGGGTTGCACCCCCAGCCGGGAACCTCGTCATCCCCTTCGTCCATGGTCACCTGGAGGACCTTGGCCGCCATGTCGGTGATGTTGGAATCCAGGCCCTCGATCCCGTGATCGATGACGCCCTCGTTGTCAGCCAGGGCCGGGATGCCAAGAAGCGACACCACCAGAAAAGCCAGGACGGTCAGACCGAATTTCCCTCGCATGGGATCCTCCTTTTGGGGGTCCGGGGCCGATTCGCTCCGGCGGCCGGAGATGCCAGTTTTGATGAATACTTAAGTGGGTCCATAGTGATAGAGATTCTTTGTCTCACAGGGCAACGGAATTTTTCAAGTCCAAAATTTTTTCCCACCCGTAAAATTTTCCCCGAATCCCGGCTCCGGGGCCGTGAGCCTTGACTTGGCCCTTTTCATGGTCGTATATGTACTACGTTGTATAGGTGTCAAAGGTGTAGAATGCATGGGGTGCGCTTCGCCCTCGCCGCTCCCTTTACCCTTCCGTGGAGTCCGAAACCATGAACGCCATCCGGAAAAGACCCCACCTGTTCCTGGGCCTCTTCATCACCATCCTGTTCCTGGCCTTCCATTACGTGGGGTTCGGATTCCTGGATACCATGAACAAGAAGGTCTACGATGTCATGATGCATCTTCGGGCCGGAGGAGATTCCTCCGGCGACATCGTGCTCGTGGCCGTGGACGACGACTCCATCGAAAAACTGGGGCGCTGGCCCTGGCCCCGCTCCATCCTGGCCCGGGGCCTGGACAAGATCAACGCCGGAAGCCCCCGGGTCATCGGCCTTTCCGTCATCCTCTCCGAGCCGGAGATATCCGACGGCCTGAAGGAGATCGAGGGGCTGAGGGCCCTTTACGAGAAGAAGCTGGCCACGGCGGCCCTGGCCGAAGCCGGAGGCATGACCCCCTCCGAGGGCCCTGACCCCATCCTGAGCGCCATGGACGAGGCCCGGAGCCGTCTGGACAACGATGCAGCCCTGGCAGCGGCCCTTTCCCGGGCCGGCAACGTGGTGCTTCCCGTATTCTTCAAGCCCACGGACGTGCCGGGCGCCCGGAAAGGAGAGCCCGACCCCCTGCTGGAACCCCACGCCCTGGGGGCCTGGGACGGGGAGCCCGGGGCCTGGTACCCCCGGGCGGACCGCATCACCCAGCCCATCGAGCCCTTCATCGCCCGGGCCACCGGGCTGGGACACATCAACCTCCTCTTCGACCCCGAGGACTCCACCTACCGCAAGGAATGGCTCTACTACGAATACGACGGCCTGTTCATCCCCTCCTACGAGGTGGCCCTGGCTGCCGAGTACCTGGGCCAGACCCAGGACCAGACCGGCGCCCGGCCCGGGGTGGGGGTGTCCGTGGGGCCGCTTTTCATCCCCACGGACTGGTCCGGGGCCTGCCTGGTGAACTTCCGCGGCGGGGACGGCTCCTTCAAAATCTATTCCTTCTTCGACGTCATCAACGACAAGATCCCGGCTTCCGTGTTCACGGACAAGGCCGTCATCGTGACCCCCACGGCCAAGGGCATCCAGAACCCCCTGTCCACCCCCATGGGAACCATGAACGTGGGCGAGTTTTCCGCCAACGCCCTGGCCACCTTCCTGGGCCAGGACTTTGTCACCGAGCCCGCCAGTTCCCTCTTTATCCGTTTTGTCCTCATCCTCCTGGTGGGGGTGCTCATCACCCTGGTCCTGCCCAAAATCAAGGCCGCAGCCGCCGCCGGGGTGTTCGCCGGTCTGGTGGTGATCCTGTCAACGGTGTCGGCCTGGCTCTTCTCATCCAAGGGCATGTGGATTTCTCCCACCTATCCCCTGGCCATGCTGGTGGCGGGCTACATCG
>JAHJUF010000126.1 GCA_018829095.1 Pseudomonadota bacterium
GGCCTCCGTGGCCCTGGCCAAACAGGACGCCACACCCATCAAGCATGTGGTGCAGCGGGGCGACTCCCTGTGGAACCTGGCCCAGCGCTACGGAACCACCGTGGCCGCCATCCAGAAGGCCAACGGGCTTTCAGGCAGCAGCCTCCTCATCGGCCAGAAGCTCACCGTTCCAGGCGGGAAAGGGGTGCCTGCGGACAAGGCCAGCCGGACCTACGTGGTGCGCATAGGGGACTGCCCCGCTTCCATCGCCGGGAAGCACAACATGGACCTGATCCGTTTCCTGGCCGTTAACGGCCTGTCCAGCCGCTCCAAGATCTACCCCGGCCAGAAACTTTCCGTGGACTGATTCTCCTTCCGGGAATACCGGAACAAGGCAGACAAATCATGGCGGCCCGGCTTCCCCGGGCCGCCTTTTTTTTGGAATCAGCCCGAAAGGCCCACCACGGCCGCGAACCGGCCCGTGACCTTTTCCGCCCGATAGGAAAAAAACCGGTCCGGGCTGCACCGGGTGCAGATGCCCGGATCCTGGACGTTCTCCGGCAAAACGCCCGCCCCGGCCAACTGGTCCCGGGTCATGGCCCAAAAATCGAAACGGTCCTCCTTGATCCGGTATTTCCACAGGGGCCGGGGGATCTCCTCCCGATAGTTCACGAATTGGGCGCAGCAGGGCCCGAGGGACGGCCCGATGCCAGCCACCAGGTCCCGGGGACGGCATCCGTATTGCCTGACCATCTCCCGCACCGCCCCTGCCGCAACGTCGGCCACGCTGCCCCTCCAGCCGCTGTGTACGGCGGCCACGGCCCGGCGGACAGGATCGGCCAGGAGAATGCCCTGGCAGTCCGCCGTGAGGACGGCCAGGAACAGTCCGGGCCGGTCCGTCATCAGGGCGTCCCCTTCCCCGGCGCAAAACCAGCCCTCCTGTCCTTCCATGGCCTCCACGGCCACGACCCGGGCGCCATGAACCTGGCGCAGCCAAGCCACCTGCCGGGCCCCCAGGACCCCGGCGGCCCGGCGGCGGTTCTCGTCCACGGCCCGGGGATCGTCCCCCACCCGGCTCCCCAGGTTCAGGGCGGCGAAGGTTCCCCGGCTCCGCCCTCCCTCCCGGGAAAACAGGCCATGGGACACCCCCTCCAGGGCCGAGAGGGCCGGAAAACGGTACACAGGAACCTGTCCCTCCTCCTTTTCCAGGGTCACGGAAACCTTCATGGTCTTTCTTCCGTCAGATAGGGCGGAACGCCTCCGGGGTCCAGGTGGATGTCCGCGCGGAAATAGCGTGCCTCCACGGTTGTTTCGGGCTCTTGCCAGGGAACCGGGCCGGTCGGTGCCGGGGTGACCACCACCAGGATTTTTCGGGTGCCGAGGGTCCCCACCCGGGACGCCAGGTCCGGGTGCAGGTAGGGAATGAGCCCGGCGAAGGTGGTCGTGGAACGGCTCTTGAGACTCCAGCCCGGCCCCTCCCGCTCCAGGACGATCTCGTCCACCTCCACGTTTTCAAGGCCCCGGTCCCGGATGAGCTCCGCCAGGCGGTCCGCCACAGCCATCTGGCCCTTCAGACGCATCATGTTCCAGTAATGATGGCGGCTTGTCCAGGGGACGTACCAGAAAGAGAGGCCCTGCCAGCCCACCAGGAGGACGAAAAACAGGGCCGTCCAGGCCAGCCAGCGCTTCCCCTCCCCCGGCTTCTCCCCCAATTTTTGGAACCATAGCCCCACGAGCCAGCACAAAAAGGGCGTGGCGTAGAAGGCATACCGGGGCCGCACTCCGCCCTTGGCCGTGAAAAGCAGGGGCACCAGGATCAACGCCGCCGCCAGGGCCCAGGCCGAGGCCCGCAGGAGAACGGCCTGACCCTCCCGGGACCGGGCGTCCGGGTTTCGGCGGAAGGCCAGGAGGCCGAAGACCACAAGGGCCGGGCCCAGCACCGCCGGGGTCAGGACCGCGAACCGGGCCGCGTTCGCGCCCAGGTCCCCCAGAACATCCGCGCAGCTCCGGCCCCTGGCCAGGAGGGAGACCAGGGCCCCATCCCCCATCATCTGCAAACCCATGAGGATCAGGTGGAAGTGCAGCCCCGCCACCAGGGCCGTCCCCGCCGCGAAAACCCCCGCGTCCCTTGCCGAGCGCCAGGGCCGGGTAGCGGCCACGGTGGGGAAGAAGAGGAGCATGCACGACAGGTTCATGTTCATCAGCAGCCCCACCGAAAGCCACAGGACCGGGACCAGGGCCTTCCGGGGCCTCTGGGCATAGAGCACCAGGAAATAAAAATAGACCGGGAGGAAAAAGGGCACGTAGGCGCTGTTGACGACCCGAAGGGGCATGTAGAGCTGGAAGTACAGAAAGGCCCAGGCCAGGGCCCCGATCCGTGCCCCCGGGCCCGGGCCCAGGGCACGGCGCAGGGCTAGGTAGAACAGAATCCAGGACAGGGCCATGAGGAGGGTGAGGAAATGGTGGGCCCTGAAAATATCCCGGGTGAAAACCAGAGGCACGGCGGCCAGGACATTGGCCAGGGGGCCCAGGTGGAGGTTGTCCTTGATGGGGTTCCCATCCCACACGAACCGGTGCTGGTCCACGATCTCCAGGGCCCGCGCATGGGTGCGCCCCACGTCCTGGTTGTAGCACCTCAGATCCCCCACATGGATCCACACCGCCTGGAGCACCAGGAGGCAGAGGGCCGCCCCCAGCCAGAACCCGCGAAAACCCTGTACCCGTCCTTTTTCCCCGTTCAAAAAACCCTCGGCATTCTTTGCGCGCAGGCCTCGCCTGTGGTATCAAGATCCGAAAAACACAACAAAACCCGGAGGCCGGGAGGGGCCCGGGCCGCTCGCGGCCGGGCCGGACCCAAGGGGCCCACCGGGTTTCACGGGAAAAACATCCATGCGCGTCGTCCTTGTGTACCGCGGAAGATACCTGGTCCGCCAGGCCCTGGAGTTGGAAACCCTGGCCTCCGTCCTGGCCCGGGCCGGCCACCGGGTATCCGCAGTCTACGACCCGGACACCTTCGGGGTCACGGACAATGTTTTCCGGGCCCGGGCCCTGGCCGGCCGGCTGTCCTCCCCCGCCAGGCTGGCCCGGCGCGTCCTGGCGGCCCGACCCGGGGCCGTGGTTCTTTCCCTGCTGCCCCAAACCGCTGGATTCATGGCTGAAACGGCCCGGCTGATCCGGGAGGGCGCCCGGGCGCCCATAATCTGCACGGGGCTTTACCCCACCCTCTCCCCCGAGGCTGTCCTGGAACGGTTCCCAGGGACCCTGGTGGTGTCCGGCGAAACCGAGGCCGCAGTCCCGGAAGTTCTTGCCCTGTTGGAACAGGGCCTGAACCCCCAAGGGGCCCCCAACCTCTGGTGGTCCGAAAACAACGAAATCCGCAGCACGCCCCCGGCCCCCCTGGCGGACCTGGACGCCCTGCCCCTGCCGGACAAGGACCTGTTCGCCCCCTGGGTGAACCATTCCTACAGTTATCCGGCCATGGTGAGCCGGGGCTGCCCCTACCGGTGCTCCTACTGCGAGGAGACCTGCCTGGGCCGCAGGTTCGGTCCCGGGTTCTTCCGGCGCAAGTCGGTATCCCGTGTCATGGACGAACTGGTGAGGGCCCGGAAAAGATACCGTTTTTCCGAGGTCATTTTCAAGGACTCCTACCTTTCCGGGGACGAAAACTGGCTGGAGGAGCTCATGGAGCGCTTCCGCCGGGAAATCGGCGTCCCCTTCAAGTGCTTTGCCACCATCCTGGGGTTCACGGACCGGACAGCCGGGCTCCTGGCCCGGGGCGGGTGCTACTGCGTGGAGTTCGGGCTCCAGACCTGGAACGAGGACCTGCGCGCAAACGTCCTGAACCGCCGGGAGACCAACGAAGACGCCCTGGCCGCCTTTGCCGCCTGCGCCCGCCACGGGCTGTGGTACGACGTGGACCATATGTTCCACATCCCCGGCGAAACCCCGGAAGACCACCAGGCGGGCGCCCTGGCCTACCGGAACCTGGCCCGCCTGAACCGGATCAAGCCCCATTTCCTGGTGTACCTGCCCGGCGCGCCCATCCTGAAGGAGGGCCTGGCCCGGGGGGACCTCACCCCCGAGACGGCGGCCTGGATCGCAGCCGGCGCGGACACGGATTTCTTCGACCAGGCCCTGGCGGACCCGGAAAGCGCGCGCATGGCAACGGGCTACGCCAACCTGTACAAGATGCTCCCCGCCCTGCCCCGGGGCTTGGTGGAGAAACTGGCCCGGCCGGACCGGGCCGCGAGGCTGGCCCGGATGCCCCAGGCCGTGGTGGCCCTGTTCCAGGGGGCCATCGCCATGAGGAGCCGGGACCGGCGGTTCACCCTGTACGAGAAAAGCTACCCCCGCCTGGCGGCCAGGAGCATCCGGATGGCCCTGGAAGGCCGGGAGCCCGGGGAGGATCCGCCCGCCGGCTGACCCCCGGGCGGCTTGAGGGCAAGGACCGGGGCCTCGGCCCCTGCCCCCCTTTTTCCAAGGGGGAGCCAGCCCCGTGTTTCGATAAGACCCTCTTTACGGCGGCCCGGACCTCAAATCCAAAACCCCGGACCCAGGAAGCCCATGAAACCCGAGGAAGCCCGGCCGTCCCTGCTTTCCAGGAGGATCGTGTCCATGGCTGCGGCCGTGGCCGCGTCAGGGCTGGTCCTCCTGGCCCTGTTCGAGGTTCTGGGCCTGGATGCCGGCTCCCTGTGCCAGTCCTGGCGAGGGGCGTCCTGGCCTTATCTCGCAGCGGCGGCCCTGTGGTCCGTGGCGGTCCACGTCACCACCTCCACGGACAAGCTCTGGCGGGTTCTCGCGGCCATGGGCCTTCCCATGGCCTGGAGGCAGGTCCTGCGCATCCGCCTGGGCTCCGGGCCCCTGCGCATCCTCCTGCCCGTGGACGCCGGGGACCTCACCAACATCGTGTTCCTGAACCGGAATGAAAATCTCCGCCTGGACGCGGCCTCGGGGGCCATCCTGTTCGACCGGGGCTTAAACCTCATCGGCACCACCTTCTGGCTCCTGGCGGGACTCGCCCTGCTCAAGGCTGAGAGCCCCGCGCCCCGCGCCCTCTTGTTGGGGGCCATCGGGGTGGCCTACGGGCTTTTCCTCTTTTCCGGGGCACTCCAGGACCTGGCCATTTCCGGGGCCCGGGCCGTCCACCCCCGGCTCGGGCGTTTCATGGAGGGCGCCCTTTGCCCCTTCCGGCAATTCGGGGCCAGGAAAAAGGTGTTCTTCTGCGCCTACGGCATCCTTTTTCAGACCCGGCCCCTGGTGGTGGCCTGGCTCCTGTTCGCGGCCTACGGCATCCACCTGCCCATGGGGGAGTTCGTGGCATGGATCACCCTGGCCATGTTCGCCGGGCACCTGCCCACGGCCATGGGCATGGGCCCCCGGGAGGCGGCCGTGGTCTACCTTTTTTCCGGCGTGGCCCCCCCGGCCGTCCTGCTGTCCATCGGCATCCTCCTCACCCTGCTCACCCACGCCCTGCCCATGGCCGTGGGCCTGCCCTGGATCTACTGGTACATCCACGCCATGGTCCGGGGAAAACAGGCCTGACCTTTCCCCGCCAGCCAGCCTTGCATTGAAAGAAGTTTGGGCTTACAATTTGAAATAATCCCGGCGACCCATTTTGAGACCAACTGGAGATTTTTCGAAAAAGGAGCCCAACAGGCTTTGAAGGCTATCCGGTTCAAGTGCCCCACCTGCAACGTGAAAATCGCCGTGCCCGCCATGATGGCCGGGCAGCTGGTGGAATGCCGGTCGTGCGGCAATCCCATGCTGGTGCCCGAGCAGGAAGAAAAAGTGGAAGCTCCCCAGGCTCCGGCCCGGGCCCTGCCCGAAAACGGGGACGCCCCCTGGTGGGAGGATTCCCCTGCTCCCCCTGGCTCTCCGGAACCCTCCCGGACCGGGGAGCCAGGGACGGGTGAAAAGCCCTGGTGGCAACAGATCCCCGACATCCAGGAACCTGACGAAGAGAAACCCCGGGTCTGGCGGAGGCGGCTGAAACTCCTGGTCCTGACGGTCCTGCTCCTGGTGGCGGCGGGCATGGGAGGCCTTCAGGGATGGAAATACCTGAACCGGCCCCCGGAACTCCTTTGGGAAAAGACCCTGGGCGGCCCGGGGGAACGGTCGCCCCTGGCGGCGTCTTTCCTGTACGGGGGCATCATCGCCCTGGCCGGTAGCGCCCAGTTGGGCCTCCCCCAGGGCCAGGAAGCCTGGGTCTCCCTTCTGGACCCCGATGGGGGCCGGATCTGGGACCGATTTTTTGGCGGCAACAGCCTGGACGAGGCTACAGCCCTGGTTCCGACCGAGGACGGAGGGATCACCGCCGTGGGGCGGGGCCAGTTCCGGAACCCCCTGGGAGGAGACGGCTTCGTGTGGGCTGTCCGGCTCTCCCCCAACGGAACGGTGCAATGGGAGAACCGGGACGGGGCCTTCGGCGGCACCGCGGCCCAGGCCGCCCTTTCCGGCGCGGATGGACGCCTGTTCATGGCGGGCTGGGACTGGGAGCGGGGCACCCTGCTCAGGAAGAGCCGTAAAAGGGCCCTGGCCCTGTACCTCCACCCCAACGGGACCCTGGCGTGGCGGGTGGTCCTGGACATCGCGGGGGACTCGGCCGCCACGACCGTGGCCACGGCCGTGGACGGCGGGCTGGTGATAGCCGGCGTGGCCACGGACGACGCGGGCGCCAAGGCCCTGCTCCTGGCCAAGTTCAAAACCTGGGGAGAGTTGGTCTGGAAAAAAATCGTGCCCGTCCCCGGCCTGCTTTCCGTCAAGGCCATGACAGCCCTCCCGAACGGGGGATTCGCCCTGGCCGGTTCCGCCCGGGGACCCGAGGGGCACAAGACCGACCTGTGGGCAGCCCGGACCGGGGAAGACGGCTCTCTGAAATGGCAAAAAACCTTTGGCGGGTTCGGGGACGACATGGCTCACGCCCTCGCCCTGACCCCGGACAAGGATCTGGTGGTTGTTGGCGAGACCGCCTCCTCCGGTGCGGGGCAGAGCGATGCCTACGCCATCCGGCTGACTTTGGGGGGCTGGCGCATCTGGGAGAAGACCTGGGGAGGCCCCGGGCCGGACCGGGCCACGGCCGTGGCCGCCGGACCCAACGGAGCCCTGGTGCTTACCGGAACCACCACCCGTAACGGCTCCAACCCCGAGGCCTGGGTGCTCCGCCTGGGCCGCTGATCCCTCTTTCCCCTTTTACCCGAAGTACCCCCCCTTCCCGCTCCACCCTCCACGCCAGGGGCCCCGGGCCCGGCCGTGGCAGCCGGGTCTTGCTACGGGAAAGATCCTTTTTACCTGAAGGAAACCCCTCCTCCGCGCTCCACCCTCCACACCAGGGGCCCAGGCCCGGCCGTGGCTGACACCAGGTGGCGGCTGAAAACCCGCTGTTCCACCACCACCCTTCGCCGGTTCACCGAAAGAACCAGCCGCCGGGGTCCCGCCGCCCTTGTCACCCGGCATTCGGAAAGCGCCGCCAGGCCCAGGCCCAGGCTTTTCAGGGCCGCCTCCTTGGCTGTCCATATCCGAAAAAAAGTGAAGGGGTCCTCCCCGCCCAGCAGCCGCCATTCCGCACGGGAAGCGGCCCGGGTGTACAGGCGCGGCGCCCGGGCAAAGTCCAGGAACTCCGCATCCACCCCGGCCGGGCCCGGGGCTGCCAGGGACGCCGCGCAGCCGGGCTTGTGGGTCACGGACCAGGACCATCCCCCCTGGGAAACCGGCCGCCCCTGCCGGTCCTTTGTCCCCAGGCCCGCCGGGGCTCCGGCCCGGTCCACAGCTAGGCCAAGGGCCTTCCGGGCCTGGCCGGAGAGCCGGCGGTTCCTCTCCCGGGGGCTTTCCCCGGCCGGGGAGTTGAAAAAAAGGACCAGCACATGGGCAGGGGGCGACAGAAACCCCTTCTCCCAATCCTCCCGAGGCCCGGGACGGACGGAAAACAGGGGATGGGCCTCGGGGAACAACCCGGCCTCCAGCGCCAGCCCGGCCTCCGGGGCCCGGGCCCGGAGCTTGGCCTCCAGGAGCCTTTTTTCGAAAAGGAGTTGGCCATAGGTCACGGGGATGGCGGGGCTCCCGGCCCCGGATCGGATCTTCCCGGAGTCGAAGGCGTAGCCCCGGGCCGCGCCCTCGGCCAGGACATGGGTCAGGTAGGCGTCCAGGGATTCCACGGGAAAAGGGCAGGACAGGAAGCGGGCAAGCTGGGGATGGCGGGTGTAGCCCCGGCTGCGGCCGGAGAGCACCGCCCGGGCCAGGAGCCCCTCCCGCCACAGGGCCACCAGGCCCCGGGCGTCCAGATGGCGCGGATGCAGGCTCCAGAGCCTCAAGGGCGGTCCCCCGGCGGCATCAGGCCTGGTCCGGGTGGACCCCCCGGATGCTGATGCCTCGTACCAGGAACTCCGGGTCCTGAAGAAACGAAAGGAAGATGACGGAAAAGGCCAGGGATGCCTGGAGCATGAGGCCCTTGTCGTCGTAGAGGTCCTGGAGCCGACGGTTCCGGAATTCCTTGCTGGAATGGTCGAAATAGGTGGAAAAAAAACCGTCCAGGGGATGGCCTCCCGCCAGCGCGGTGACCCGCTCCACGCCCCCCCCATGAGTGTACTCCATGGCGGCCATGGTCTGGGCCCTCAGGTCCCCCACGGCTTCGGCGTGGAACCCGGCCAAGTGCAGGAAGATGCGCTGGGCCTCCTTGAGGCTGGCCTGGGCCAGGGCCTCGAAAAGAGAGGCAAAGGCCTCCCGGCCCGAGTACCCCTTCTGGCGCACCAGGGAGAGGAGGGCCACGTTCTTGAAGAGCTGATGCAACCTCTTGGCCCCGTTCAAGGACGGCCTGGGCGGATGGTCGTCCTGGCCCA
>JAHJUF010000127.1 GCA_018829095.1 Pseudomonadota bacterium
GGAGAACCAGTACAGGGGGCCGCGCATGAGAACGCTTTCCGCCTCCATGCCCATTCCGAACACCGCCACCTGCGTTCCGGCGGCCAGGGCGGAAAACTCGTCCGGCGCGGCCAATGGCGAAAAAACCAGCCGCCCGGAGTCCGGGGCCCGGCACCCCATGCAGGGGATGATCCAGGGGAAGCCGTCGTCGCCAACGTAGGCCACGAACTTCAGGGTGGTGAGGGCGTTCATGAACGACCGGGCCCAGGGCTTCATCACAGGTTTGACGCGGCGGCGCCTGGCCAGGGGCGCCAGGAGACCGGCCACGACCAGGGAGGCTGCGGACCGGGCCAGGGGCAGCGGCACAGGGCCTATGACATCCACCAGATCCATGTAGTGCACCGTGTGGATGCCGAAATAGGCGTTGTACCGGAACATGGGCATGGAGTTGTACAACTCGAACTCCGGGCCTTCCTTTTTTTCGTGGGTCCACACGGCCCGGCCGCGCCAGGTTTTGCGGTCCAGAGTGAGCGCGAAAAACGCGCAATTGGGATTTTCCTTTACGTTCTTCTTGCTCTGGCCCTCGGAGAACTGGCCCCACATGACGTGCCCGGCATCCTGGCCCGCCAGGGAGGTGATGAGGGTGACATGGGGCAGGCCCTGGGGGTTCACCGTGGCCAGGAGCCCCACCTTGGTCTCCGCAGCTAGAGCGGAAATGTCCTCCGGGGACAGTGCCTTTTTTGGGATCATGGGGATTTTCCTCCCTGGGGATTGTTGGAAAGCAAAAACTCAAATGCCCTACGTTATCAGCAGCACCCGCCCTTGATCAACGTCAACCTGGGCCGTTCCGGCCTTTCCTCGCCGTTCTCCACGTCCTCCATGCGGGTGGCGCCCGAGGCGTGGACGATCTCCGGGTCCACTCCCGAGGCCCGGGCAGCCTCGGCCAGTTCCTCCAGTTCCCTGCCGGAAAGGAGCGGCTCGTCCGCCAGAATCCAGGACAGGCCCAGGCGCGTGTACTTGTCCCTGCACAGGTTGTTGAACGCGCAAAGGTCCCAGCGGGCCACGCCCGGTCCCAGGTTTTCCGCGATCCAGCCTCCGATGCGGGCGATTGTTTCCGGGAAGGCTGTGAAGCCCGGGATCAGCGGGGTGCGGACCCACATCCGGGCCGGGGTCCCGTGAGCCATGATCAGGTCATGGACGTAACGGCAGTTGGCAAGAATGCCCTCGTTGGGCACGCCGGTGAACCGCCTGTGCCGGTCCGGGTCAGTCTCCTTGATGTCAAAGAGCACCAGGTCCGCGTAGGGGAGCAGCCGGTTCAGGGCCGCCTTGGTGCACAATCCTGAGCTGTCCAGGGCCGTGGAAAGCCCCCGGTCCCGGCAGGCCTTCAAAAACGCGGCCACGAAATCCGCCTGCATGGTGGGCTCGCCCCCGGAAGCGGTAATCCCGCCGCCGGAACTCTCGAAGTACGCCCGGTCCTTTTCCACCTCCCGGACCAGGTCCTCCACCGTGTACCGGGTACCCATAAGCTCCATGGCCGTGGTGGGGCATTCGTCCGCGCAGGTCCCGCAGCCCTTGCAGGCGTCCCGGTCCACCTCGATTCCGGCATCCCCGGCGGTCAGGGCCTTTTCCGGGCACACGGAAACGCAGCCCAGGCACCGGATGCACCGGGACCCCACCCACTGGACCTGGGGCCGGGCCAGGATGCTCTCGGGATTGTGACACCACGCGCAGGTGAGCGGGCAACCCTTGAAGAAAACCGTGGTCCGTATCCCCGGCCCGTCCTCAGTGGACATGCGCTGGATCTCCAGCACCAGGCCGCCTTCGTTTTTTTTTGACATGCGAAAATCCATTCAGCCCCCGCGTTCAGGGGGATGGCTCAAAAGCAATAAAAAGCAGATTGCGCAGACAGCATGACAGGAATTACGTTGTTTGACTGATAATCAATTGCTTTATCTACAAGTATTTCATTGTTATTTCGATTTAATAATCAAAGTAATCATCGAAAAAAGACGATAAAATAAATATTCAATATGTGCTGTTTTATTAATTTTAGATTGATAAACTTCAGAATGTCTTATTTGAAAAGAATTTCCTATAATAGTCAAAGCAGCAGCTTCTGTTTCTATCATTTCACGAAATCTTTCATCAAAAGAAACCTTGTCAAGAAGCGTTGATATGGAAAGTTTCTTTTCAGATTGGGATGAAGCTCCTATTGACTTAAGTCTTTCCCATGCATCCCAAAGGCTTTCAATCGCTTCCTGAAGAATAGCCGGATCAGGACTGAAAATCTTTTTTATAGCTCGTTCCAACATCAAATCTAAATCAGAATCACCTGTATTAAAAACTAAAGATACCAATTGTTCCATGAGAACGGGTGGACCCAATCGAATTATGTCTCCACTCTTTTGTAATTCATAGATCAAACCATTACGCTTGAATATATAATTTATATCTTCCAAAAAAATCTGTCGGCCATTTTCGGCATTAAAATTCAAATGGTGATGTCTCCGATATTCATGATAACCTATTTTTATAGGCTCTGAAACATGTTTATAGCAAAATTGAATAAAATCAAGGATATATAATGTTTTTGGGATAGCTACTTTCTCTGACCGCCAAAGATGTCCGTTTTGAATAGCATCTTGCATTGCATTTTGCATCCAATTGCCCGATTTTATAGGCCACTCTACCTCCGGAACCTCTGCCATAAGTGCATCTTTAAATAATTCTTCATCTGTGCCAGAGATCCCATGGCCATCTTCACATCTGTTCGGGAATCGTTCTCCGAAAGCACCATTTAAAATAAGTGCCTTAACTTTAGCAACAATGCCATTCCAAACTTCAGAATTTATAGTCTCTGAAATACGTGCATTTGCTCCAAGTTCTTTGTCGCTAAAATATTCCATAAGGCTCCTTTAGATAAACGGCCCCCGCTGCGCGCGGCCCCACCCAGCCAACCTACACCATCCCGGCCCGGACAAAAAGCTTCCGGGTCCGTCCTATCCATTTGGCCCATGTCCGGGGCTCAAAGGTCTTTGGATAATTCCTGTAATGCCGCATCAGCGTTTCAGCGCGCACCCCCTGGAGGGCAAAACGCGCCAGGGGTCCCGGAGTCCCCACCCCCGCCCGGAGCCGGGACAGGCCGTCAGCCATCCCCACCCGGATAGGTTTGGCCTCGTGGATGCGGTCAAAATCCTCCGCCCGGGTCACCCCCCGGCGAAACAGCGTGCCCACCACTTCCTCGGGCAGGGTCCGCAGCAGGAGCTGGTTCGCGTAGTACCCTGCAAAAACTGCCCCAAAGCCTGTCTGAAAAGCGTGGCAATAGGGCCACAGATTCTCCCGGGTCGGCTTGTGGCCCGCCCCCAGGACCTGGTTCACAACCCGGGCGCACATCATGGCGGAAACCATGGACGGCGAGGTGCCGCTGCCGTTGGCCGGGCTGGTGGTGTAGGCTGATTCCCCCACCAGGCACAGCCCGTTGGCCGCCATGAGGTCCGCGGGCCGGCGCATGACCAGGGGCCTGCCGCCGCCGTACACCCGGCGGGTGCAGAAGCCCAGCTTTTCCACGAAACGGTCCAGCATGAGCCGGGGCGGAGTCACGTCCTGGACATGGGGCTTGGACGCGGCCAAAAGCCCCACCCGGCCCTGGCGGGTGTCCAACTGGTACATGAAAGTGGAAAAGCCCCCCGCCCCGGGAAGCCCCACCATGAAATCCATCTCCCCGTCATACACCCTGCCCTGTTCCACCGCCCGGCAAGCCCGGTCCGGGTCCACCTCCCAAAGCTCCTGGATGGCATGAACCACATCAAAAGGATGCCACCCCAGGTCCACGCCGCAAAAAAGGGGAAGCCGGTGAAGGATCGGCGTCTGGTTGCCGCAGGCCAGCACGGTCACCCGGGCCTGGAGGTCAAAGGATTTCCCGTCCGCCCCCAGGCAACGCACGCCCGTGACGAACCCGTTCTCGTGAAGCACTTCCTTCGCGTCCACGCCGAACCGGACATCCACCCCCGCCCCAACGCAGTCCGCAGCCAACCGGTGCTGGTACCGGGACATCATGAGGGGGTAATTGGCATGCCGGGGAATCAAAAACTGGGTCTCATGATCCGGGGAAAGCATCCGCACCGGCCGGTGAACCCCAAAGGCCAGCTCGTCCGGCAAGGGCTCGGGAAGCCCGTACTTCGCAAACGGCCCCAGGTCCAGGTCGTTGCACCACGGGCTCCCAAAGGAATCCGCCCCGCCCCTTTCCAGAAGCACCACGGAAAACCCCTTGTCCACCAAAGCCCGGGCACAAACCAGCCCAGCCGTCCCGGCACCCACCACCACCACATCATGATTCATGGAATACCTGTCTGTTGGGAAATTGGGGGGAGCCCTTCTTTTCGGAAAAACCGGGGTCCCCGCGCGGCCGACAGGCCGCACGGGCTGGAAGTAGGGCTCCCCCCAAACCTCCCTCCCAAGAAAACCTGCAAGGCGGCCCTTTGGGCCACAGGGATCACCCTATTTTCATAGATTGGGACAAGCGAAGCGCGTCCCAACAAACCGGACCGCCACGCCGGTCAGCCCCCCATGCCGCCCTCATCCCTCATCAACCCGAGCATACCAAAAACCCTCACGATACGCCACATGCCGCAAACCGGATTTCAGGCCCTTATTCAGACCCTTTCCAACCACCTGGGAAACAATCCGCTGGCTTGACGGGACAACGGTTTTGGGATAATTTTTTTGCTTTGCGCAAATCAACAAATCATGCCCCGGGCGGATGCGTTCCGCCTTCCCAAAAGCAAAAAAGCAAAAAATCGGACAGGCGCGGCATCGCGGGCGGGAGCCCCCCTCCCCCCCAGCAGGCTTTCGCGCCATTTCGGAGACAGGACAAGTTGGCACCAGAAGCCGCATCTGACAAAAAGAGGGAACCAGGCCCCGATACTTGGCGGCCCGGGCATTTTCCCGGGTTCGACTGGCTCCGCGCCGGTGCCATGATGGCGGTGGTAGCCTGGCACACGCGCCTGTTCCCCCTGGGCCGCGGACTGAACACGGGAGTGTTCGTCGATCTGTACGTGTTTCTCCTTGCGGTGCCGTGCTTCTTTGTCATGAGCGCCCTTTTGTTCTCTTTTCGAGGCCAGGGGGAGTGGCGATACTTTTCCTATCGCATGGAACGGCTGGTTTACCTCTATGTGTTCTGGGCGGGGTTGTGGGTCGTGATCTCTTCAAGCGGGACCGGGCCGCAACTCACAAAAGCCTATTTCGACTCCATTCCCCGCGTGCTGCGCTACCTGGCCGGCGGCGGGACCGGCGTCTTCTTTTTCCTGTTCTCCCTCATTATCGTCACCCTGCTGTGCCAGATCTTCTCCCGGGCGCCGTTGGCGGTCCTGTACGCGGGCCTTGCCGTGTCCCTCTTCACGATGGGATGGATACCGGCGCATTACGGCCACACAAACCCCAACCACTTTCTCACCCACCCCTACAGCCCCCTCAACTTCGTGGCCTACGCCTTTGCCGGGCTTCTCACAGCCCGATGGCTGGCCAGCAGGCCGGATCTCCGCGGTCGGTTCCCCGGCCAGCTTGCCTGGACGCTCTCCTTCCTGACCCTGTTCGCTGCGGCGGTGTTCATGGAGTGGGGGGCGATCATACGGAGAGAAACCGCGACCATCACCGCGTACACCCGTTTTTCCGTGGGCGTGGGGTCCATAGCCGTCTTCTGGGCCCTGATGTTCGTCCGCAGGCCCGCGCCAGCGTCCGTGCGTTTCCTGGCCGATTCATCCCTGGGCATCTATTGCCTGCACCCTTTTGTCCAAGAGGGATATCAGGCCTGGACCGGGACCAATCCCCAAGGCAGCCTGTTCTATTTTGTCCTTGTTTTCGTCTTTTCCCTTGTGGGGACCCAATTGCTGCGGCGGGTTTTCGCGCGGGGAGTGTTGTAGCCACCACCATCCCGGCCTCCGTCACCCCGGCGAAGGCCGGGGGCCAGGGCTTTTTGAAAAACCGGATTCCGGCTCCCCGTTTTCACGAGGACAACCTCCGGCGGAATGACGGCCCGGAGGTTTTGGTTGCCACACCAACCCGGTTTGTTGGGACAAGCAAAGCGCGTCCCAACAAACCGGGTCAGAACCACCGGCAAAGCCGGTGGCATGAAAGACCCTGAACCGCTCAAAACGGTTGAAAACCAGGAGCCTCCTAAAGGTGGCTATCCAAACAGGTTCAGTTGTTCCAGTCGCTTATCTTCAGTTTCCTGGTTGCGAATATACTCGCGGACAGTATCTTCATCCTTGCCGACCATCGAGACGTAATATCCCCTGGCCCAGAAATGATGGCCAACAAAATTCCTTTTTCGCCCCTGAAACGTCCGGGCGACCTGGATGGCACTTTTGCCCTTGATGAAGCCAACTACCTGCGAAACCGCATACTTGGGCGGGATAGAAAGCAGTCTGTGAACATGGTCGGGCATTAAATGGCCTTCCAGCACCATGCTTTCTTTTTGGCGAGCAAGTTCCCGAAATATCTCGCCAAGATATTTTCTGAGGCCACCATATATGGCCTTCCTTCTGCATTTTGGGAGGAATGTGACGTGGTACTTGCAATCCCACGTTGTGTGGCTTAGGCTTCGGTTGTCGTACATGGGAGCCTCCCTCTTTCAGAACTTTGAGCGGTTCAGATTGGGGAGACTCCCTTTTTATTCCCGGAATTGTCAAACTCCGCGAGCCCACCGGCAAAGCGGTGTATTTTTCATATAGGCTATAAAATCGGCATGTTACGATAGCCGAAAAGGCCATTTTTGGGGTTTTTACGAATCCTTCAAAACTGAGTAACATGGTATTTTTGAGAACCTCATTGAACCAATTTTAAGGGAACTATGACACAAGCCAACGCTCCGCTGCTTAAGGAGAAGAATAGAAAATGAGCACGTCCCTTTTTAAGCGACCCGAGGACAGCCGTCGCCGTCTCGGTACGTTTATCGGCGTGTACACCCCCACGATCCTGACCATCCTCGGGGTTATCATGTACCTGCGGTTCGGATGGCTCGTGGGGAACCTGGGGCTGGGGCGAACCATCGTCATTGTCCTGTTTGCAAACGCCATCACCCTGATCACCACTCTGTCGTTTTCGGCGGTGGCGACCAATATCAAACTGGGCGGCGGGGGGGCGTATTACATCATTTCCAGAAGCCTGGGCGTGGAGATCGGCGGGGCCGTAGGCCTCCCCCTATTTCTTTCCCAGGCATTCTCCGTCACCTTGTACGCGTTCGGCCTTGCCGAATCCCTTCAGTTCGTCCTGCCTGGCATACCGATCCAGACGACCGCTTTTTTCCTTGTCGCGGGGGTGGGGATCATCGCGTTTTCAAGCGCCCAACTGGCATTGAAAATTCAGATCCCCTTGATGGTGATGATCTTTGTCTCCCTGATGGGGCTCGCGGCCGGGGCTTTTTTGAAATACGGCGGCGCGTCTTTTACCTTGACCATCCCGTCCGGAGAGGTGGGGTTCTGGACCGGCTTTGCCGTTTTTTTCCCGGCGGTTACCGGCGTGATGGCGGGTCTTGGCCTTTCAGGGGACCTCAAAGACCCGGGACGGGCCATTCCCATCGGCTCCCTCTCTGCGGTTATCACGGGATTGGCGATTTACCTGGCGGTTCCATTTTTGCTTTTCATGGGCGCCGGCACGGACGCCTTGAAAAACA
>JAHJUF010000128.1 GCA_018829095.1 Pseudomonadota bacterium
AGGGTCACCCCCTGGGGCACGTCTCCCAGAAGGCTCGCCGTGGCCTTGTCCTGTTGGGGGGTGTAGTTGAAGTGGACGTAGGAACTGCCAACCTCGGAGTGGTTTTCCCGGCTGGTGCCCCCGGCCATGAAGATATCGCAGAAATTGATGAGGCTTCCCAGGGTGACAAAGGGAAACAGGATGGTGTGCTTGAGCCCCACGGAGTGGGCAGCTGAGGCCTGCTCCTCCAGGATGGTCCCGGCCCGCACGTGGGCGTTGGAGCCCATGGAGGCCCCCGCCAAAAAGACCGCCTGTTGGAAGAATCCACCCCTCAACTCCGCGCCTGGGCCCACCAGGCAGTCCGAAACCGTGGCCGGGCCCTCGGCTCCCAACCTGGCACCCTCCATGACCAGGCTGCGTTCTCCAACGAGCCGGCAGCCCGGATGGATGACCGCGCCCGGAGCGATGCGGTCCGGGTCCACCTCCGGCCCGATGAACACGGAGGCCGGGTCAGGCATCCGCACCCCTTTTTCCAGAAGGATGTTTCGAAGATCCATTCCCCCCCCGGGATGTTGCAGGCCAGGAGCGAACCGCCCTGGAAACAAGCCTATCTCCGGTTCCCCAGGAACTGGAGGAGGAAAAGGAACAGGTTCAGAAAATCCAGGTACAGGGTCAGGGCCCCCAGGATGGCAGCCCGGCGTATGGCCGTCCCTCCCACGTCTGCGGGTTGGGTCATGGCCATGTTCTTGATGCGCTGGGTGTCGTAGGCGGTGAGCCCCATGAAGATGCCCACGCCGAGGAAACTGACCATCCATTGGAGCATGGAACTGTGGAGGAACCAATTGGCGACGCTGGCCAGGATGATGCCCACCAGGCCCATGAACAGGAAGCTGCCCAGACTCGTCAGATCCCTTTGGGTCTTCCATCCGTAAAGGGACAGGGCCACGAACATGCCGGAGCACACAAAGAACGTGGTGGCGATGGAGGACATGGTGTAGACGAGGAAGATGGAAGACAGCATGACCCCCATGAGGGCGGAATACAGGATGAACAGCCCTGTGGCGGTGGACGCCTGCATCTTGTTGATGCGGGCCGACAGGGTGAAAACCAGGACCAGGGAGCCCACCATGAGAAGGATGGGCATGATGGGGTTGCCCAGGAAAATCCGGCGCAGGGGCTCCACGCCGGCCACGGTCCACGCGGCAAGGCCGGTGATGGCCAAGCCCGCAGCCATCCAGTTGTACACGCTCTGGACAAAGGAGTTGACCCGAAGCTGGGTTTCCGTGCGTTGAAGGGTGGCGGGTTCCATCTTGCCTCCTTGCCGCCGTTTCCGGCGCGTCGTGGGCCTGGGCCTTTTTCCGTGGAGTCAGCGGCCGGGCCGGGTTCGTTTGGTAATCAGATGATAAGGGGTCCGGGGGGCCGCGCAAGTTCCTTCGGGCAGCCTACAGGTCCTGCTCCAGATCGCGGATTTTTTGTTCCAGGGCCGCGTTGGGCTTGTCCGGTTTGGTGTGTTGCCGGGCCCGGCGGTAGTATTCCAGCGCCTTTTCCGGATTTCCGGTCTTCAGGTTCGCGTCCCCGGCGTGTTCCAGGATGGCGGGCTCGTCGGGCACCATTTCCACGGCCTGCTCCAGGATCTCCAGGGCTTTTGGGTACTCTCCCTTTTGGTAATAGACCCAGCCCAGGCTGTCCGTGATGAATCCATCCCCGGGTTTGCCCTCCAGAGCCTTTTTCACGAGCTCCTCCGCCTCGTCCAGACGGATGCCCAGCTCAGCGTAGGTGTACCCCAGGTAGTTCAGGGCACCGGGGTTTTCCGGCTCGATCTCCAGGATTCTCTTCATCAGGGCGATGGCCGCGTCCTTGTCGCCCTGCTCATCCTTCAGGGCCCCCAGGCGGAAGAGGACCTCCGTGTCCCCGGGGTGTTCGGCGGCTGCTTTTTCCAGGATCGCCAGGGACTTTTCCGGGTGTTTGGCCAGTTCGTAGAGGCTGGCCAGGAGCACGGCGAGTTCCGTGTTTTCCGGGTCCAGGGCCCGGCCTTCCTCGGTGATGCTGATGGCATGGGCAATGTGTTCGGGGTTATGGGTGAGGATGGCCCGGTAGACCACGGCCTGGGTGTAATACTGGGTCCCGGGGGCTACTTCGCCATACAGGCGGGCGGCGTTTTCGGTGTATCCCACCTGCTCCGAGGCTGCGGCCAGGAAATAGGTGGTGTCCGGGTCGTCCGGGGAAATCGTGAGAGCGGCTTCCAGGGGCTCCAGGGCCTTTTCCGGGAAACGGGCCTCCAGGTACAGGAGGCCGATCCGCCTCAGCACCATGGGGTCCCCGGGGTTCATGGATCTGGCCCGGTCAAGGACCTCTTCGGCTCTTTCCGCCTCCCCGGCCTGGAGAAGGAACCTGGCCCATCCGAAAAGGGCCTTCAGGTCTCCGGGGTTGTTCTCCATGAGTTCCCGGTAGAGTTCCTCCACTTTTCCGTCCTGGCCTGTTTCCCGGTAAAGATCCAGGAGTTCGTACCAGGTCTTTTCCATGTTCGGGTTGGAGGCCCGGCTCTTTTCCAGGTGCTCAATGGCCGCTGGGAAATTCCCCTGGTCCTTTTCGATCTCCCCCAGGAGGAAATGGGCTCCGTAGGAGTCCGGCTCCACGGCCAGGAGGCGTTGGTATACCCCGGCCGCATCCTCCAGACGGTCTTGCTGGAGATAGAGGTTGCCCAGGAGAAAGTAGAGCTCCTTTTGCATGGGGGCCGCGGCGAGCGCCCGGTTGTAGGCGTCCACCGCCGCCCCGGTCTCCCCCAGGGCCTGGCTCACGGTCCCCATTTCCGTCAGGGCCTTTATGTTTTTCGGCTCGATTTTCAGGATGTCGGCCAGGGTCTTTTTCGCGGCCTCGAACTGGCTATCCTGGCGGTACGCACGGGCCAGCTCCTCTTTGAGGTACACGGAGCGGGGATCGGCTTGAACGGCCTTTTCCAGGTAGGTCCGGGCGCCGGTCAGATCCCCCCGGACCTGGTGGAGTTCCGCCATGGAGTAGAAGTAGTAGGAGTCGGCGGTCCCCGAGGAGGGCGGGGCCTCGGCCGGGGCGGTG
>JAHJUF010000129.1 GCA_018829095.1 Pseudomonadota bacterium
ACGCTCCTATTGTGCCTGTTCATCACGGCCTTTTTCATCTCCCTGTACGGCATCCTCCAGATCCCCGGCGGGGCCCGGGTGACCGCTCCCTTCGAGGGGGCCGCCGGGGAGCCCAACACCCTGGGGGGTTACTTCGTGTTCGTGGGGCTTCTGGCTGCCGGGCTTTTTCTCTACGCCCGGGACCCCAATAAAAAGGCGGGGTACGCCATCCTTCTTCTGGTCATGATCCCGCCCTTTCTCTTCACCCAGTCCCGGGCCTCCTACGGGGCCCTGATTCCCGGGGCCCTGGCCCTGGCAGCCCTTTCCCGGAAAAAGTCCGTGGCCCTGCTCCTGGTGATCCTGACTCTTATGGTGAGCCCCTTCCTGGCCCCCCAGAAGGTGAAGGACCGGGTGGCCTACACCTATTCCCAGGAACTCCATACCAACCAGGTCCAGGTTTTCGGCGTTCGCCTGGACACCTCCACCACGGCCCGCCTCATGAGCTGGAAACAGGGCCTGTCCGACTGGCGGCGGCACCCCCTCCTGGGATTCGGGGTCACGGGCTACGACTTCATGGACGCCCAGTTCCCCCGGGTTCTGGTGGAGACAGGCCTTGTGGGTCTTTCGGCTTTCCTGTACCTTTTGCTCTGCGTTTTCCGCATGGCCCGGGACCGCTACAAGCGATTCACCGACCCCTTCCCCCGGGGGCTGGCCGCCGGCTACCTGGCCGGCTTCATAGCCCTGTGCGTCCACGCCCTGGGGGTGAACACCTTCATCATCGTCCGGATCATGGAACCCTTCTGGTTCGTGACGGCCATCCTGGTGGTTCTGCCCGGCCTCCTGGAGGCCCCGGCCTCCGTGGCCGGCCCGGAAACCTCTGCAACCGGGCCCCTCCCCCTCCCCGGGGCCCGGGAGACGTCTTGAGCAAAAGCCTCCGGAACATCCTTTCATCCACCCTCCTCATGGGAGCCAGCTCCGGCGCGGTCATGGTCCTGGACCTGGTGCGGGTCAAGGCCACGGCCGTGTTCCTGGGCCCCGGCGGGGTGGGGGTGCTGTCCGTGCTGAACCATTTCCACGCCGTGGTGGCCACCCTGGCCGCCCTGGGCCTGGGCACGGGCATCGCCCGGTACACGGCCCGGTACTCCAGCCGGGGAGAGACGGACCGGGTCCAGCGGGTCCTGTCCCACGGGTTCCGGGCCCCTTTCCTGGTGGCCGTGGCCGTCATGCTCGGGCTTTGCGCCTTTGCCCGCCCCGTTTCCAAGGCCCTGTTCGGAAGCGAAGCCTATTCCCTGCTCATCATCGTCTACGCCGCGAGCCTGCCCATCGGCATGTACCCCACCGTGGTGGGGACCTTCCTCCAGGGATTGAAGCGCATCCGGGCCCTGGCGGAGATCAAGGTCTTGAAGAGCCTGGCCGGGCTGGCGGTGATCGTGCCCCTCATCTACTGGCTGGGCCTTTTGGGCGCGGCCCTGGGCATCCTGGTGTTCACGGCCACGGACCTCCTCCTGAACCGCCGGTACCTGGCCCGGGAGAGGGTCTACCGGGCCTGGACCTGGACCTTCCTGGACCGGGGGATACTGAAAAGCCTCATGGTTTTCGGGGCCACCAGCCTTTTGGTTGGCTCGGCCTTCCAGGTCTCCCACCTGCTCTTCAAGGTGGTCATCGTGGACCTTCTGGGCCAGACGGCCAACGGCGTCTACCAGCCCGTGTGGGCGCTCACCATGACCTATCCCACCCTGGTCCTGTCCTCCATGAGCGCCTATTCCTATCCCCGCCTGTGCGAACTCACGGACCGGGGCGAGATCGTGGGGGAACTGAACGACATCATCCGGGTGGCCCTGCTTCTCATCACGCCGGTGATGCTCTTCCTCCTGGCATTCCGGAGCCCCATCGTCCGGATTCTTTACTCCCGGGAGTTTCTCGGGGCGGTCCCCATCATGCCCGTGCAGATCCTGGGGGACTTCTTCAAGGTGGCGTTCTGGGGCCTGTCCATGTATCTTCTTCCCACCCGGAGGCTATCCGCGTTCATCGTGTTCAACTTGGCCCAGGACGCGCTCCTCTTCGGGCTGGCCTGGCTCCTGATTCCGTCTATGGGCCTCCATGGGGCCGCTGCGGCGTTCGCGGCCAGTTACGGGCTTCCCCTGTTCGTCCTGTACTTCTATTCCCGGCGGGCCATCGGCTATTCGGCCTCGGGCGGCAATATCCGGCTCATGGCCTCCACCCTGGCGCTCCTGGCCGGGGCCGTGGTCCTCATCGGCCGGGTTCCGTCCTGGGGCTGGTGGGGGTTTCTGGCCGGGGGGAGCGTTGCCTGGGGGATGATGAACGTGAGCCGCCGCGAGGCGGTCCAGGGGCTGGTATGGGGGAGGGACAAGCTCTCCCGGTTTACGGGCAGGGGGCCGAAATCATGAGGATCTGCGTCATCTCCGAGGGTTCGTCCATCCACACCCAGCGTTATTGCCGGGATCTGGCCTCCACGGGCCACGAGATCCACCTGGCCAGCCCCCAGGCGGTTTCCATCCACGGGGTGACGGTCCATGTGACGCCTTTTTACGCCCCGGGCGTCCGGCCCCGGCTTCGGACGCTGCGCCGGGCCCGGCGCATCCTGGAAAGGATCGCCCCGGACGTGTACCATCTGTACGGCCTCTTTGCCCTGGCCAGCCTCTCGACCATGCTGGTGGCCCGAAGCCTCTCGCCCCTGGTGATTTCCCTCTGGGGAACGGACATCATGCCCCCCGGGGAAACCGAGACCTGGAAATCAAGGGCTGTGAAGAGCTATCTGTTGTCCCGGGCCGTGGAGGTGAACGCGGTGGTGGGTTTCCTGGCGCGCAAAGCGGAGACCTACATGGCTCCGGACCGCAAGGCGGACACGGTGTACGAGGGCGTGGACCTGTCCCTTTGGCGGCCCCGGGACGAGCCCCGGACAGACGGGGAAGTCCGCCTGGGATTCGCCAAGGCGCTCCACTCCCTGTCCGGCCCGGATTTCCTCCTTTCCGCCTTTGCCCGGGCCCGGGAGATTTGCCCTATACCTTTTTTCCTTTGGGTGGCCGGGGACGGTCCCATGGAAAAGGAGCTGAAAGACCAGGCGGCCCGCCTTCAGTTGGGCGATTCCGTGCGCTGGCTGGGGAAAATCCACGGGACGGCGGCCATGGCGGATTTTTTCCGGTCCGTGGATTTCACCGCCATGCCCTCCCGGCGGGAGGGGATCGGCATGAGCGCCGTGGAAGCCCAGGCCTGTGGGCTCGCCGTGACCGGCTTCGCCACCGGGGGCCTCCCTGAGACCGTGGCCCACGGGGAGACGGGCCTTCTGGTTCCCACCGGGGACGTGGAAGCCCTGGCCCTGGCCTTTGCCCGCCTGGCCGGAGACTCGGATCTGAGGGCCCGCATGGGTCGGGCCGCCCGGGTCCGGGCCCAGGCCCTGTTCAGCAAGGATCGTCAAATGGAAAACATGCTGGCCATCTACCGGGCCGTCTCCGGGAGGGGAGCCGCGCCTTGCCGTTCCTGACGATCTACCACGTCTTCTACGAAGATCCGGACGTCCTGCCCGCCCACGTGTTCGAGGTGTGCGCCCACCTGGCCCGGGCCGGTCACCGGGTGAGCCTCTTCTCCCGGCTGGACCCCTCCCTTGTTGACCTGTCCCAACTCGCAAACTTGGGCGTGACCCTGGTCCGGGTGCCCGGGCTCCAGGTCCGGGGCCTCTCCGAGCCTGCCTTCCTGGCCTCCCTGGCGAGAGTCTTGGCCCCCCGGGCCCGGGAAGACCGGCCCGACGCCCTGTACGTGCGCCACTCCGGGGCCTCGGCCGCCTGCGCCGTCCTGGCCAGGGCCCTCTCCATTCCGTTGATTTTGGAAGTGAACGACAACACCCTGGCCCGGACCCGGTACACGGGCGTCCGGCGGCTCAAAAGCGCCTGGATTCGGGCCTACGAGCGGTTCGCCTTTCCCCGGGCGGACCTCATCTTTCCGGTGACGGACGGCATCCGGGACTGGATCGCGGCCTCGTTTCCCGTGGCCCCGGACCGGGTGCAAACCCTGGAGAACGGGGTGGACGACGTTCGCTTCTCCCCCCTGGACCCGGCCGCCTGCCGGGAGCGGTTCGCCATCCCCCCGGACCGCCCGGTGGCCGGATACCTGGGGAGCTTTTTCGAGTGGGCGGGCCTGGATCTTCTGGTGGAAGCGGCCCCGGCCATCCTGGAAAAGGTCCCCAACGCCCTCTTTGTCCTGGGGGGCGGCGAGGAGCCCTGCTTCAGCCGGTTGCAGGAGTTGGCCCGGGAGGCGGGCATTTCCCATGCGTTCCGGTTCTTCG
This sequence comes from Pseudomonadota bacterium, assembly GCA_018829095.1. GTDB lineage: Bacteria > Desulfobacterota > Desulfobacteria > Desulfobacterales > Desulfatibacillaceae > JAHJUF01. Next base: position 4,280 of record JAHJUF010000129.1, read on the forward strand.
GCCGGGTGCCCTACGAGGACGCCCCGGCCTTCATCAACACCATGGACCTCTGCCTGGCCCCGGCCAACTTCACGGACCCGGGCACGGGCATCAGCGCCCAGAAGGTCATGGCCTACCTGGCCTGCGGCAAACCCGTGGCAGGCAGCGACATCCGCGGCCTGGGGGATCTCCTGGAGCGGGAAGGCGCGGGGGTCTCTTTCCCCATGGGCGACCCCGGGGCCCTGGCCAGGGCCGTGGCCCAATTTCTGCCGGACGCCCCAAGGCTCGCGGCCATGGGCCAGGCCGGGCGGACCCTGGCCCAAACCCGGTCCTGGAGCGTCCAGACCGCCCATATCGCGGAAATGGCAGGAGAGCTCTCCAAAAGGCGAAAGCGCGGCCTGGAGGGTTCCCCCCTTTGAAAAAGGGGGGCCAGGGGGGATTTTTTCCGGCACCCCGACCCCTCCTTTTCCTGGACCCTGAGCGCCCGGAAAGGCGGAGACAGCCATGTGCGGCATCTGCGGGATGATGGGCCTTGCCTCGGGCATGGAGGCGGACGGAGAAGTTTTTGCTTCAGCTTTAGCCTCCATGGCCGCCTCCATCCGCCATAGGGGCCCGGACGGCCTGGGGACCCATGTTTCCGGTCCCGCCGGGATCGCCGCCGTGCGTCTGGCCATCATCGACCGGGCCGGGGGGGACCAGCCCATGGCCAACGAGGACGGCTCGGTCCGGGTGGCCTTCAACGGCGAGATCTACAACCACCACGCCCTGCGCAACCGTCTGGAGTCCCGGGGCCACCGCTTTGCCACCCAATGCGACACCGAGGTCCTGGTGC
>JAHJUF010000130.1 GCA_018829095.1 Pseudomonadota bacterium
GGATCCCGGCCTTCGCCGGGATGACGACTTGTTGCATCGCTGTCAAAAAAGGGGAAGGGAAATCCTCAAGCAAGACATGAATGATTCCCCCCGCAAAATCCTCCTGGTGTCCCGCTGCGCCTGGACCCTGTACAACTTCCGGGCCGGGCTCATGCGTTCCCTGAAGGGCCAGGGCTGGCAAGTGGTTGCGGCTGGGGCCGGGGGGGACGGGTATGAGGACCGCATCCGGGACCTGGGCATCCCCTTCCACGCCCTGCCTCTGGATATGCGGGGCATGAACCCCCTGACCGACCTGCGGTACCTGGCCTCCCTGGTTGCCCTGTTTCGCCGGGAGCGGCCGGATGTGGTCCATCATTTCACCATCAAACCCGTGATCTACGGGGGTGTGGCGGCCCGGCTGGCGGGCGTGCCCCGGGTGGTGAACACCATCACCGGCCTGGGCTACGCCTTCACCGGTGACCGGGGCTGGCTCACCCGGCTGGTGGGAGCCATGTACCGAGTGTCCCTGGCCGGGGATTCCCACACCTGGTTTTTGAACCCCGAGGACCTGGCCTGTTTCACGGACCGGAAGATCGTGGCCCTGGAGCGGGCCGGCATCCTGCCGGGAGAGGGCGTGGACTGCGGGCATTTTTCTCCCCGGCCCCGGCCGGAAGGGGAGGGTGCCGCTCCCCTGGTGCTCTACCTGGGGCGCATGCTGGGGGACAAGGGCCTCCGGGAACTGGCCGAAGCCGCCGGGATGGTGCGCCAGGCCCGCTCGGATGTCCGGTTCCGGCTGGTGGGCCCCCGGGACGTGAACAACCCCAGCGTGATTCCGGCCCAGGACCTGGAACGCTGGGTGGGAGATGGCCTGGTGGAATGGCCGGGGGCAACGGACGACGTGCGGCCCCATCTGGCCGGGGCGGACGTGGTGGTGCTGCCTTCCTACCGGGAAGGGGTGCCCCGGTCCCTGCTGGAGGCCGGAGCCATGGAACGCCCGGTGGTGGCCACGGACGTGGCCGGATGCCGGGAGGTGGTGGAGCACGGCATCACCGGGCTCCTGGTGCCCCCTCGGGACGCCGGGGCCCTGGCCCGTGCAGTGGAAAGCCTCCTGGCCGATCCCGTCCGGGCCCGGCAAATGGGCCGGGCCGCCCGGGAGCGCGTGCTGGCCCGTTTTTCCGAGGACCGGATCATCGAAACGGTGAAAGCCTCCTACGGATTCCCGGGCCGGGGGTGACGTGCTCCCATCCCTTCCGTCACGTGGAGAGTGGATTGGGGCGGATGAGCAGAGGGCATGTCCCGTGAAAAGAAGAAATAGAAAACGCAGATTACACGGATTTTGAAAAGATTACGCAGATGGAGGGGGCTGAAGGTGTAATCATTTGAAATCCTTCTTTTTTCATCTGTGTAATCCTGCTGTTGAATCGGCGTAATCTGCGTTTCCCTGGACTTTTTCCTCCTTCGGAAAAAGGATTTCGGCGTGTCGCCTCCGGGTACGAAAGGGTCGCCGTCCACCGGACTTTCTTCCTTGACCCTTTTTCCCTCTTCCGGCACAGTTGGCGCTTAGGAAACTGACATAACAAGGGAAATGCGAATCCCCAAACCAACCAGGAGGATCGGTATGAAACAAATCCGCGACGCGAAATTTTCAAAAAACCTTTGGACCGCCCTTTTTCTCGTATTGGCTCTGATCCTCGTCTCCGGCTGTGCATCCACCCTGGAGAAAGAGGAGGGCATGGCCCCGCCGCCGCCCGAGACCCAGGTGGCCGGAGACTTCCATGACATCCAGGTGCCCATGGGCCTGAGCCTCAAGGCGAAAGAAAGCTTTGTCATAAGCGCCAACGGCGTCATTTCCGGCGTCCTGGTGTACACGGGCCGGGTGGAGCCTGAATCCTCGGTGCGTTTCTTCGAGAATTCCATGAAGAACGACGCCTGGGCCCGGGTGAGCAGCCTGAAGAGCAAACGCTCCATGCTGCTGTTCAAGAAGGAGAACCGCTGGGCCGTGATCCAGGTCGCTGCCGGCAAGTTCAACACCGAGGTCACCATCTGGGTGGCTCCGGCGGGCCAGGGCATGGGGGGGGCCATCGAGTCCCAGGGACTGTTCAAATAGGGGGGAATACCTTGGCCTTCGTCTTTCAGGGCAGGACCATCCTGCTGGGCATTTCCGGCGGCATCGCGGCCTACAAGAGCGTGGAGCTGGCGCGGCTCCTCATGGACCGGGGCGCGGACGTCCGGGTGGTCATGACCAGGAACGCCCGGGCCTTTGTGGGACCCGCCCTGCTGGAGGCCCTTACAGGCAACCCCGTGTACCGGACCATGTGGCGCGACAACCACGAGATCCGCCATATCAACTGGGCCCGGGAGGCGGATCTCGCGATCCTGGCCCCGGCCACAGCGAACCTGGTGGGCAAGATGGCCGGGGGGCTGGCGGATGACGTCCTCACCACCCTGCTGTTGGCCGTCACCGCGCCGGTCCTGGTCTGCCCCTCCATGAACACCCACATGTACGAAAACCCCCGGGTCCAGGCCAACCTTCGGCGGCTGGCCGAAACCGGCTGCCACGTCATGGCCCCGGGCTCGGGTTTCCTGGCCTGCGGCGACGTGGGGCCGGGCCGCCTCCCGGACCCGGCCCACATCCTGGACCGGGCCGCGAAGCTCCTCACCGTTCAGGACCTGGCCGGGAAAAAGGTCGTGGTCACGGCCGGACCCACCCGGGAGCCCCTGGACCCGGTGCGGTTTATCAGCAACCCCTCGACCGGCCGCATGGGCTTCGCCCTGGCCCGGGCCGCCGAGCACAGAGGCGCGGAAACCGTCCTGGTCGCCGGGCCGGTGGAACTTCCCGATCCCCTGGGTGTGAAAGTGGTGCGGGTCGTCACGGCCCTGGAGATGGA
>JAHJUF010000131.1 GCA_018829095.1 Pseudomonadota bacterium
CAAAAACTTTTTGCCTTATCCGGTAGTTGCGCCCTGCCTCCCGAAGACTTTTTGCCAGTTCCGGTAGTTACGCCATCCCCCCCGAAAAGCGCGGGGCTTCCAACCATTTCACCGAATGGGCAGACCCCACACAAAGGCCGGTCATGGCCAACCAACCCCAAAGCCGCACATCCCCCCCTTTCCCAAAGGGGGGCCAGGGGGGATTCGCCGCAAGGCGGCACCTATTCCCCCGCCCCATCCCCCACCGAACCCTGACCGCAGCCAACCTCCTCCATGAACTCCCGGAACCAGGCCTTGTCCCGCACGGGCCCCAGGTCCTGGTGCTCCTTCGTGCCCGCCCAGGGCCGGAGCGTTTCGGCTTGCCCTGGGTGCGGGTCCCGGGATACAAATCCCCGGGCACTATCCCAAAAACCCTTGGCACCGGCTAGGCCGGGCTGGATTCGTGGTCATGGAAACCGAGCTTCTCACCCATATCCTGGTCATCCTGGGCCTTTCCACGGGAGTGGTGTTCATTTGCCACCGCCTGCGGGTGCCGGCCATCGTGGGGTTTCTGGCGGCCGGGTTCCTGGCCGGGCCCGGGGGGTTCAGCCTGGTGCCCGACATCCACATGGTGGCCATCCTGGCGGAGATCGGGGTGGTCCTGCTCCTGTTCACCATCGGGGTGGAATTCTCCTTAAAGAACCTCTTCTACATCCGCAGGCTGGCCATCCTGGGAGGAGGCTTCCAGGTTCTGGCCACGGCGGCGGTGTTCACGGGACTGTTCCTCCTCCTGGGGCGGCCCCTGCCCGAGGCGGTGTTCTGGGGATGGCTGATCTCCCTCTCTTCCACGGCCATCGTGCTGCGCCTCGTCTCGGAAAAGGGCCTGATGGCCGCGCCCCACGGCCGGGCCTCCCTGGGCATTCTCATCTTCCAGGACCTGGCTGTGGTGCCCATGGTGCTGGCCGTGCCCCTTTTGGCGGGAAATGGGGGCGGCTGGTCTGGCCCGGAGGCCCTGATGGCGGCGGGCCGCATGGTGGGAGTGTTCCTGTTCCTGTGGGCCGCGTCCCGGTATGTGGTTCCCCACCTCCTGTACCAGGTGGCCCGGACCCGGAGCCGGGAGATCTTCCTGTTCTCGGTCATCGTCATCGTCCTGGCCACGGCCTGGCTCACCCAGGAGGCCGGGCTCTCCCTGGCCCTGGGGGCTTTCCTGGCCGGGCTCATGATCTCCGAGTCCGAGTACAACCACCAGGCCCTGGCGAGCATCCTCCCCTTCCGGGACGTTTTCGCCAGCTTCTTTTTCGTGTCCATCGGCATGATGTTCTCCCCCGGAATCCTGGTGACTCACCCCCTCCAGGTGGCGGGGCTCACCCTGTTCATCATCCTGGCCAAGTCCCTGGTGACGGTCCTGGCCGGCCTGGTCGCCGGGCTGACCATCCGGACCAGCGTCCTGGCCGGCCTTTTCCTGGCCCAGGTGGGGGAGTTCTCTTTCATCCTTTCGGAAAGCGGCATGGAGTACGGGCTCCTGAGCCAGGACGCCTACGGCCTGTTCCTGGTCTGCTCGGTCCTCACCATGGCCATTTCCCCGGCCCTGGCGGCCGTGGCCCCGGCCGTGGCCCGGTGGTCCCAGACCCTGCCCCTTCCCGCCCGCCTGAAGCGCGAGGCCGGGCCGGAACCCGGGGATGCCCTGGCCCACCGGGAAAACCACCTGGTCATCGTGGGATACGGAGTGAACGGCAGGAACGTGTCTGCGGCGGCCCGGTACGCGGGGGTGCCCTACGTCATCGTGGAGATGAACCCGGACACCGTGCGCACGGAAAAGGCCCGGGGCGAGCCCATCCTCTTCGGGGACGCCTCCATGCCCGTGGTCCTTTCCCACGCGGGCCTGGAACGCGCCAGGGTGGCGGTGGTGGCCATCAACGACCCGGCGGCCACCCGGGCGGCGGTCCAGAATATCAAGGAGAAGAACCCGAGCGTTCATCTCATCGTGCGCACCCGGTTCGTGAACGAGATCACGCCCCTGCGGGACCTGGGGGCTGACGAGGTCATCCCCGAGGAGTTCGAGACCTCGGTGGAGATCTTCTCCCGGGTCCTGAACCGCTACCAGGTGCCGGAAAGCGACATCCGGGAGATGGTGGACCGGGTGCGGGGCGATACCTACGGCATGCTCAGGAGCCTTGCCCTGGCTCCGGGCTCCGGCGCCGTCCTCCCGGACCTGGCCGACTCCCGGATCTCCACCCTCCGGGTTTGTCCCGGCTCCCGGCTGGAAGGCAGGAGCCTTGCCGAGACCGCCCTGCGGAAAAAGCACGGGGTCACGGTCCTGGCCGTGAGGCGGGACGGGGCAACCCTGGCCAACCCGGACCCGGATCAGCGGTTTATCGCCGGAGACGCCCTGGTCGTCCTGGGAACGCCCGCCGACATCCGGTCGGTATCCCCTTTGGTCGCCGCAAAAGACGGCCTGCCTGCCGGGGAACCCTCCAAAAGCGGCTGAGAGCTCCGGGCTGTTCCCGTTCTTGCCGTGGCCTTCTTGCCGCATTACAAATGACCATTCCACATTCACAACAGGGAGGGATCGCCATGGGCCGGACGCCTTACGTCAAGGGAGCGCACCGGGTGGGGGACGGGGTTTACGCCTGGCTCCAGCCGGACGGGACCTGGGGATGGAACAACGCGGGGCTGGTGGCCGGGGGCGGGGAAAGCCTTTTGGTGGACACCCTCTTTGACCTGGCCCTGACCCGGGAGATGCTGGCGGGCCTGGCAGCGGCCGAACCGGCGGCAAAAAACATAACGACCCTGGTGAACACCCACGGCAACGGGGACCACTGGTTCGGCAACTCCCTGGTGCCCGGCGCCCGCATCCTGGCCACGGAAACCTGCGCCGCCGAAATGGCGGAAACCCCGCCCCAGATGCTGGCCGAGCTCATGACCGCGGCCCCGGCCCTGGGGGAGATGGGGGAATACCTGGTCCACGCCTTCGGGGCGTTCACCTTCTCGGGCATCGAGCCCGTGTACCCTACGGAGATCTTCACCGGGGAAACCGAGGTCTCGGTGGGGGGGCGCATCGTCCAACTCCTGGATCTCGGTCCGGCCCACACCAAAAGCGACCTCGCGGTCTGGGTGCCGGACCAGGGCGTACTCTTTTCCAGCGACCTCCTGTTCATCCAGGGCACGCCCATCCTCTGGTCCGGGCCCGTGGAGAACTGGGTCGCGGCCTGCGACCGCATGCTGGACCTGAAACCCAAAGTGGTGGTGCCCGGCCACGGACCGGTGACGGACGAGGACGGCATCAGGGAATTCAAGGACTACATGGAAAGGCTCGCGGCCCGGACCGCCGGGCTGTTCCGCCAGGGCGTCCCGGCGGACGAGGCGGCCATCCGGCTCATGGGCGAGATGCACCACGGCCTCACCGACCCCGAGCGCACGGTCATCAACGTGGATAGCCTGTACCGCCGCCTTTCCGGTGACGAAGCCCCCGCCAACATCGTGGATCTCTTCACCCGCATGGCCCGGGTGAAAAAGGTGACGGGATAGGCAATGCAACGTTGCGGTAATTCGTGGAATACAAAGCGGTTGTAAGAACATGCCGGTTGCCGGAATACCTTTCCGGTTCCGGGAAAATCGTTTCTCCGCGTTTTTCCGGGGGGGTTGGCGAAGCAGCTTCCAAGCGCCTGAAACCCAAAAAATCCCCCTATCCCGCCACCCGGGGCTCCTCCTCCCAGGCACCGGACTCCCGGCGGTACCTCTCGATGGCCTCGGCGAGCACCCTGGACAGTTCCTCCGACAAGCAGGGCTTGGCCAGGAAGCAGTGGATGCGGCACAGGTCGTGGGCATCCCGGATGGACTCCTCGTCCGCGTTGCCGGAAAGGAGGATGCGCACCGTCCGGGGGGCTTCCTCCTGGAGGCGGAACAAAAACTCGATGCCGTCCATGCCCGGCATGCGCAGGTCCGAAACCACCACGGCGTAGGGCCCCCGGTCCCGAACCATCTTAAGGGCCGTTTCCGCATCCCCGCAGGTCTCCAGCACGAAGGACTTCCGCAACTGGCGCTCGTAGCAGCGCAACACGTTGGGCTCGTCGTCCACCAGAAGTACTTTTTCGTTCACCGCCACCTTCTGTTTTCCCTTCCCGGACCGGCGAACGTCATCCGGTTATCTGGAGCACCTTGATGGGCTCGGTCACTCCGTAGGCCTGGCCGATCCTCCGGACCGCCGCCAGGGCCGTTTCGTTCAAGACCTGCCCGCCGGCGAGGATTTTTTTTCCGTCCTTCAGGGTGTGCACGTCCTCCAGGAGGATCATGCCCGGCTCCAGTTCGTCGGCCCTCAGGAACCGCTCCTGGCTCTTGGGGGCATGTTCCAGGCACTGTTCCAGGGCCCCCAGGATGCCGGGGTCGTACCATCCCTTTCGGGCGGCCATGAGCTCCAGGGCATCCCGGCCTGTCTTGCCCTGTTCCGCCAGACGATCATAATCGAGGACCGCTTTCAGAATTCGGGCCCCCAGGGGGATCTTCTCGCCGGAGATGTCGTCCTTGGGAAACCCCGTGCCGTCGTAGTGCTTGTCCTGGTAGAGGACGATCTTCGCCACATCCTCCAGGCGGGGAATCCTGTCGATGAGTTCGGCGGCCACCTGGGGATGGCGTTCATACAGGGTCTGCTCCTCGGGGGTGAGGGGCTGGCCCGCGTTCTTCCGGGCGACCAGGGAGTCGGGCAGGGCGATGAACCCCAGAAAGGCCAGGAAGGTGGCCACGGATGTCTGCCAGGCGAAGAGGTCGTAAACCTCCTGACTCACCTTCTGGGCTAGGGGGGCGATGCGGGAGATGCGGCCGTAGGCCTCGGGCCGGGTCAGGGAAAGGACGTCGGACAGGACCTTCAGGCTGCCCTTCAGGGTGATCTCCAGGAGCATCTTCTCGCCCGTGACCAGATCGTACTGGCGGAAGGCGTCCTTCAGGGCCCGGACCATGACCGGGGTGTCGCAGGGCTTGGTGAGGAGCCGGAAGATGTTGCCTTCGTTCACGGCGGCGATGGCGGTCTCCAGGTCCGCGTGGCCCGTGTTCAGGATGCGAACCGTGTCAGGCTCCATCTGGCGGACGTTGGCCAGAAACTCCACCCCGTCCATCTGGGGCATGCGGTAGTCGGACATGACCACCGCATAGGGGCCCCAGGACACCAGGGCCTCGATGCCCTGCTGGCCGCTTTGAGCCGTGTCGATGCGGCAGATCTTGCGGAGCTGCCGGCTGTAGGATTCCAGGATGTTGGGGTCGTCGTCAACAATCAGCAGCTTGTGTTCCATGTTCAATCTCCCTCATCGCCGCCTGGCAGTCCTCTTGCCAGAGGGGCAGTCTTGCCTCCAGGTTCATGCGGCCAAGATAATCCATATCCAGGTTATGACG
>JAHJUF010000132.1 GCA_018829095.1 Pseudomonadota bacterium
GTCCACGACTGCTCGCCCATCGCCTTTCCCGGGCTCTACGCCCCCCTGGAACGGGCAACCCTGGCGTTCCTCATGACCGCCGCCTCCCGCCGGGCCTCCCGGGTCCTCACCCTTTCCGAGTCCGTGGCCCGGGAGGCCGGGGTTCTTCTGCCCGTGTCCCCGGCAAAAATCCAGGTGACAGGCCCCGGCGTGGGTCCGGCGTACAGCCGGGCCGGACGCCTGTCCGCCGGTCCCCCGGCCCGGCTCCCCGGGCTTCCCGCAGACTTTCTCCTGTACGCGGGCACGGCCCGGAAGAACAAGAACCTGGACCGGCTCCTGGATGCCGTGGCGATCCTGGAAATCAGCCACGGCCTGGCCGCGCCCCTGGTCCTGGCGGGCCGGGCCCATGACCGGGCGGACCGGCTCCTGGCCCGGGCCCGGGGCCTGGGCATCGCCGGCCGGGTCCACTTCACCGGCTACGTGGCCCCCGGGGTCCTGGCCGGGCTGTACCGCACGGCCCGGGCCGTGGTCTGCCCCTCGATGTACGAGGGCTTCGGCCTGCCCGTGCTGGAGGCCATGGCATGCGGCGCCGCCGTGGCCGCCAGCCAAAACCTTTCCGAGGCTGCCGGAGGCGCGGCGGAACTCTTCGACCCCTCCGGCCCAGGGGACATGGCCCGGGTCCTGGCCCGGGTCTGGACCGACAAGGCGTTGCGGCAAGACCTCTCGGAACGGGGCCTGGCCCGGACCCGGGGGCTTTCCTGGGACCGCCCGGCAGCCCGGGTGCTGGCAGCCCTCGTGGAGGCCGCCGAATGAAGATCCTCTTTGTCCTGGAATACTACCCTCCCCACGTAGGGGGCGGCGAGCTCCTGTTCGAACGCCTGGCCCGGGGGCTCGTGGCCCGGGGCCACGACTGCTCGGTCCTCACCTGCCGCCTGGCCGGGGCCCCGGACCGGGAGGAGGCCGGGGGCGTCCGGGTCCGGCGGGTGGGTCCCGTTGGCCGGGGCGACCGGTACGCCTTCACCCTGGCGGCCCTCCCAACGGCCCGCTCCCTGGCCCGGGAGGCGGACGTGGTCCACACCATGACCTACAACGGCGCGTTCCCGGCCTGGGCCGCGGCCCGGGCCACGGGGCGGCCCTCCGTGCTCACGGTCCACGAGGTGGTGGGACCCCGGTGGCCCCTGGCCGTGGAAAACCGGGCCAAGGCCGCTGTCCTGGCCCGCCTGGAAAACCTCATCCTGGCCCTGCCCTTTTCCGCCTGGGCCGTGAATTCCCAAAGCGCCTTGAGCGACCTCGCGGCCCGGGGCGTGCCAAAAAGCCGCATCCATTTCGCCTACCCCGGCGTGGACACCGATCTTTTCAACCCCGGGGCCCAGGACCACCGGGGCCGGGTGCGCCAGGAGCTGGGCATCCCCGAATCCGCCTTCCTGGTCCTCTATTTCGGTCGCCCCGGGGCTGTGAAGGGCGTGGAGACCCTGATCCGGGCCGCCCCGGGCGTGGCCCGGGCCGTGCCCAACGCCCGGATGCTCCTGATCCTGGCCCAGGACCCGAAAACGGGCCGGGCCCGGGCCGAGGCGCTGGCCGCCGTCCATCCGGGCCTCGTGCGCATCCTGGACCCCGTGCCAAGGGAACGCCTGGCCCAAATCGTGGGCGCGGCGGACTGCGTGGCCGTGCCGTCCATCAACGAGGGATTCGGCTTTTCCCTGGCCGAGGCCTGCGCCGTGGGCGTGCCCGTGGCGGCTTCCGACGCCGGGTCCATCCCGGAGGTGGTGTCCGGCCCCCACGCGCTCGCCCGGCCCAACGACCCCGCAGACCTGGCCCGGGCCATCGCGGACGTGCACCAGGGCCGTGTGTCCCGGGCCCCGGCCCGGGAGTTCTCCTGGGACGCCTACGTGCAAAGCCACGAAAAACTTTACGCCCGCCTGGCCGGGGGCAAGATGGGGGCATAACCGGGAAGCACGAAAAGATCAAAAAACCCATAAATTACGAAGAGTTTTGGACTGAAACCCGATTCACCGGAATGGAGGAGAAAAACCCATGGAGTGCAACAAGGAAAAGAACCTGGCCCGCTGCAACTGCACCTACGACCCCTGCTCCCGCAAGGGGCTGTGCTGCGAGTGCCTGGCCTACCACCTGAAAAGCCGCGCCCTGCCCGCCTGCTGCTTCCCCCCGGAGGCCGAAGCCACCTTCGACCGCTCCTTCACCCACTTCGCCCGCCTGGTCCAGCAGGGAAAAATTTAGCGGGAAGAAGAACGTGGGGGAACCCCTTTTTGAAACCGGGGTCCCCACGCGGCCGCCAGGCCGCGTGGGGTGGGAATAGGGTTTCCCCCCACACCCCCTTCCCAAAAACTTTTTGCGATATCCAATGGTTATGTTTTGGTGCCTGCAACAATTTTGACGACCTTGTAAAAAGTCGAAAAGCTACGGAGGCAATTGCAAAACTTCCCGGCAAGAGTTCTGCTCCGGGTTAGAGGAGCGCCCCCCGCCGTCACCCCGGCGAAGGCCGGGGTCCAGGAATCTTTGGAAAAGACTGGATTCCGGCCTTCGCCGGAATGACGGGCGTTGGGGTGTTTTGCCCGGTGACAGGGAAAGGCTGGATTCCCGCTTTCGCGGGAATGACGTGTTCCTGGGGTTTCCCGTGGATAATCAACGCGTTCAATCATGGTTTTGCAATTACCTCTACGTTCTTCGTCCTTCCTGCGAAAGGGGAGTCCGGCTCGGGTTCCCCCCTTTGAAAAAGGGGGACATGGAGGATTTTTTCTCGCATTTCAAATGGTTGGATAGAAATCAGGACGCCTTCAAGAAAACCGCATGAACCATGCCCAGAGCGGCACCCCGTCGGAGTCCACCCAAACAGCCTCAAACGCCAAAGCCCCATATGGCAAAAATATGGCA
>JAHJUF010000019.1 GCA_018829095.1 Pseudomonadota bacterium
ACGGCGACCATTTCACCCCCGGGGACATGGAGTCCTACCGGCTCTTCTCGGAGTTGGCCGCCCTGGTGGTGAGACACAAGCTCCGGGAGGAGATCCTGACCGGACTCATGAGAGGCGACAGCCGGGAAATCCCGGCGGCCCTCCAGGGTCTCGGCCTGGGCAAGGAGTCGGCCCTGCTCCTGGACATCTTCCGGGATGTCGGCCTCATGGCCCGCCAGGGGGAGGACGCCCTTTCCCTGGCAGCCGGAATCCTGAACCTCGCGGCCGGGATGCGGAGCGCTTCCTCCTGGAGGTTCTAAGGCATGACTTATGTCAAGAACTACCTCAACCAGCGACTAAAGATGGGCTGGCTCCGCGCCAACGCCACGGGCAAGGGCGTGGAGGTGGCGGTCATCGATTCCGGGGTGGACGCCACCCATCCGGATCTGGCCGGCCGGGTGAGCCGCGCCTGCCGGGTCTTTGAAAAGGACGGCAAGGCCGTGTGCGAAGAAGTGGACCCTGCTGGACTGCCCGATAGTTACGGCCACGGCACCGCAGTGGCTGGAATCATCTCCTCCATCGCGCCTGATGCACGCATCATCAATGTGAAGGTATTGAACGAATACAACGCATGTTCGGCGGACATCCTCCTGGAAGGCCTTCGCTGGACGCTCGGGCAGAACGTGAGCCTCATCAACATGAGCCTCGCCCTTTCCAACGAGCGTTTTTTTCCGGGCATGTTCCGCCTCTGTGAGCGGGCCTACGAGAAAAGTTCCATCGTGGTGGCCTCCCGGAGGAATTTCGGGGACATGGGGTGCCCCTCCATGTTCTCCACGGTCATCAGCGTGGACCGGGGGGACTTTGAAAACCCCGATGCCCTGAAGTTCAGCAAGGGAAGCCTCATTGAGTACGACGCCCACGGGACGCGCATCCGGGTTCCGGTGCCGGGCGGCGGGTACGAGGAGCAAAGCGGCACGAGTTTCGCCACCCCCCGGGTCACCGGTTTCGTGGCCCTGCTCCTGGAGCGGTTTCCCCGGCTTCTGTCCTTTGAGGTCAAGACCATCCTGAAGGCCATGGCCGGTTGGACTCCGAAGGATTGACCCCGGGGCTCCGGGGGGGAAGGACGAGGGAAATGCCTGGATCCAGACCCAAGCGAACAGGCAGGAAAACGGACCAGGAGGAAGCCCGGAAAAAGGTTTCCCTGGCCGGGGGGGACGGCCCTGTCCGGGCCTGCCCCAGGGAGGATGTCCAGGGACAGGAACTGGTGGTTTCCTGGTCAGTTCTTTGCCCTTACTGCGGGACCCTTAACAAGGCTCTGCTGGAGACGTCGTCCTACGTGTACGTCCTTTGCGGGGGCTGCCAGGAGTATTTTTTGGCCTGAGGCCGCGCCCCGGAAGGAAGAGGCCATGCCCAGGGAAACCAAGGTTCGGGTGGGAGAGAAGATGGGAGCGGAGGATTCCGGGAGCCTGGATCCCTCCCAGAGGGTCGTCCTTCGGGGAGTTCCGCCCGGGGAGGCTGATGTGCAGGGGCAGTTCGCCCATGACATGGGATTGGTCATGTGCCCTGTCTGTTACTTCACGGGATGGTGCCCCGACGAAATTCCGAAAGGGGGGTGGCTCATGTGCCCCCAATGCGGGCTCCCCTTCTGGTAGGCGTGGATGGAAGTGGACAAGGACCGCCCGGCCCTGGATTGGCCGGGGCGGGCGGGATGGGAAAAAATTGGGGCGTCCGGATGAACCGGCGCCGGGAATTCTTTAAGGGAAAGGAGCAGTCAATGGAAATCAAGGTCAAGGTGGGAGAGAAGATCAGCGAGGAAGAGGCGAAGACCCTGGATCCCTCCAAGAAGGCCGTTCTGGTGAACGCCCCTCCCAAGACGGGTGACGTGGAAGGCCAGGCCCCCTACCGCGATATGGTCATGTGCCCCTGCTGCTACAACGTGGGCTGGGCTTGGCTGGACACGGAATACTACATCTATGTCCAGTGCGGCCGTTGCGGTTGCTCCTTCAAAGCCTGATTTTCAGCAGGCTGATAATGGCATGACGGGCCGGGCGGCCGGCTTCTTACGGGTCGGAGGGGTCTTGCGCCAGCGTCCGGCGAGCCGCTTCCTGACACCCTGGCGGCGCAAGGCTCGCCAACGGGTCACAAGCAGGGAAGGAGTTTCATCATGAGTGAGGTCACGGTAAAAATCGGAAGCAAGCTGGACAAGGCCGAGGCGAAGAAGACGGACCGCAATCAGGCGGCCATGCTGCGGCCCACTCCCGGGGGGCAGGGCGATGTGGCGGGTCAGTCGGCCAAGCAGGTCCTGGCCATGTGCCCCTACTGCGGGTACGTCGGGTACATCTGGGGGGACACGGAATCCCCCACCCGCATCATCTGCTCCATGTGCGTGGAGATTTTCGCGGCTCCGCCCGCCTGACGCAGGCAGCGCCCATGCTGTTTTTCCCAACCGGCGCGGGTGGGGCCACACGCCCCGCCCGCGCCGGGCCGACTCCGGCCCCGGAGAATGGCCCGCGGTTCCGAACCGCCGGGCGTCCACCATGGGGCCGGGCCCGAGAGGGATCATGGAAAAAGACCCGAAGCCTTCCGGGAACATCCCCGGCAAGGTGGATGTTCCTCCCGAAAACACGGATATTCCCCCTGGCAAGGCGGATATTTCCCCTGGCGGGACCGGATCTGGTCCGCCGGCCGGAAAGCCTTCCGGTCCGGCTTCCAAGGACACAGGCCCCGCCAAAGGAGGCATGGGAGGAGCGGGGATGATGGGCGGGCCGGGGATGATGGGTGGCAAGCCGGGGCCCATCGCCTGGGGCCGCATGTTCCGCTGGGGGCTGCGTTTCATCAACTACCGCAGGAGCACGTTTCTGCTGTCCATGGTCCTGGTGTTCATGGGTTCGTTGATGGCCCTGTACCAGCCTCTTTTGCTGGGCAGGATGAACGCCGAGTTGAACCGCATGGCCCTGGCGGCCCAGGCGTCGCCGGAAGCGCCGTCCCCTGCGGCCCACGCGGGCCCTGCACCGGCGGGTTCGGCCGGGTCCAAGGCGGCGGGGGCGGGGGTGAAAAATGGGGATTCCTGGTACGGAAGGATCACGGACGCCATCCTGCCCTCGAACCTGTCCCACCTGGTCTGGCTCTTTTTCGGCATCATCCTCTTGTCCATGGTCCTGGACGTGAGTTCCCGGGTGGCGGAAACCAAGTCCGATTCCGAGATCGCCCAGGAGCTGGCCCTGCGGCTTCACGACAAGGCCCTCACCCTGGGCCCCTCGTTCCATCAGGAAAACCCAGGAGGCAGGCTTTCCGCCGTGGTCACCCAGTTTTCCCAGGGCGCCCAGCAGACTCTCTGCGAGCTGTACCGGAGCCTGATCATTCAGGCCATCACCTTTGTCCTGGCCCTGTACACCCTGATTCACGAGCTGGCCTACGCCGTGAACATCCCCCCCTCCTGGATGGCCGGGCTCGTGGGCCTGGTGGTGGTGTTCCCTCTGGTGGGCTGGCAGCTTTCCCGGCTCCTCATGGGCCCGTCCGAGCGGCTCACCCACGCCTTCATGAATTTGCAGGAGGAGTTCTTAAACTCCGGCACCCAGCCCCTGGAGATCCAGGTCATGCGGGCCAACCGCCAGCGCTCCCAGGCCTTTGGCCGCGCCCTTTCCCTGCGATCATCAGCCCAGGTCTCCTCGGCTCTGGCCGGGGCCCTGAACCAGGTTTTCAACGCCAGTTCTTCCCGGTTCATCCAGGCCGCCATCTTGGTGGCCATGCTCTCGTTCATCCCCGATGGCCCCATCAAGGGGGCCCAGACGGCCGGGGCCGTCGTGGCCGTGATCCTCCTCATTCCCCAGGCCCTGCGGCCCGTTCAACAGATGGTGAGCTTCTTTGCGGGCATCAACCTGAACTACCCCCGGGTGAAGGTGGTCCTGGACCTCATGGAGACCGAGCCCGATACGCAGGATGTCCCGGGAAAGGAGGTCCTGGGGGAGGGCGGCAACGATCTGCGCCTGGAAAACGTGACCTTTTCCTACACCCCGGATGGGCGCAGGATCCTGGACAACCTGAGCTTTGTTTTCCCGGCCGGCAAGAAGACCGCCATCGTCGGGCGTTCCGGCTCAGGCAAGTCCACAATTTTCGGCCTCTTCAACCGTTTGTGGACGCCCGGGGAAGGGGAGGTTTTCGTGGGCGGCAGGAAGGTTCGGGACCTGGACCTGGATCACCTGCGCACCGACGTGTTCCAGGTCAGCCAGATGCCCTTGTTCATCACGGGCAGCCTGCGGGACAATTTTCTCCTGGCCAACGAGAACGCCACGGATCGGGAGATGGAGGACGCCTGCCGCCGGACCGGCATCTGGAAGATCATGGAGGAAAAGGCCGCCGCAGGCGAGGCGGCCAGCCCCCTGGACCTGCGCCTGAGCCGGGAAGCGGCCCAGGATTTGTGGTCCGGCGGCCAGAGGCGCATCCTGGCCCTGACCCGGGCCCTGCTGGTTCATCCCCGGATTCTCCTGGCGGACGAACCCACCACGGGCCTGGATGCCCAGTCCGCCCGGGAGGTGGGCGAGGTCCTTCTCGGGGATGCCTTTGCAGGCATGACCATGATCATCGTGGATCACTCTCCCGAATTCCTTCGCCAGGTCTGCAACGTGGTGGCCTGCCTGGAAGACGGAGCCTTCAAGGATTGGGGTTCTTCCGAGGAGATGGCCCAAAGGCCCAGCCTGTTCAGGGAACTGCTGTCGGAGAACCAGTCCAAACCCCGGAACGGTTCCCCGCCCCCGGGCGGCGGAAAGTCCGAAAGCAAGGCAGAAGGATGATCGTCCCGCAGCCGTGAACGCGGTTTCGCAGATGGAAAAACCCATGCCCCCCATCCCCACCCCATCTGGACGGCCGGGCCGCCTGCCCCGGCCGTCCGGGCCTCCGCCATGGGTCCTCCTCGCCCTGGCTGTCCTGTGCCTGGCCGTGGCAGGTTGCGCCTCCTTCCACGGCGCGCCGCTTCCCATGGATTTCCGGGAACGGGCCCAGGTCTGGCAGGAGGAAGATCTGGTGGTGCGGGTGTCGATCCTGGTCCGGGAGGAAGCCCTGCGGGAGTTCGGGGCCTCCCTGTACAGCCAGGGCATCCAGCCCGTGTGGCTGGAAGTGGAAAACCAAAGCCCCTCGGAGCGCTGGTACTTTCCCGTGTTCACGGACCCGGACTATTTTTCCCCGGACGAGGCGGCCCTTCTCGTATGCCGGAACCGCTGGGGAGTGAACCGGGAGGAGGTGGCCCGGCGCTTTCGGAAACTCGCCATGCCCCGCCGTATCCCCCCCGGACAGAAGGCCTCGGGCTTTGTGCTCACCACCATGGACCCCGGGGTCAAGCACGTGCCCGTGCTCCTGGCCGGGGGAGGGGACCACCGGAAAAAGGATTTCATCCTCTCCATCCCCGGTTTCGTGGCGGACCACCGGAAAGTCACCCTGGAGGGGCTGTACGGGGACGATGTGACCCAATGCCAGGATCCGGACTGCCTCCGGGCCGCCGTGGAAGCCCTCCCGCCCTGCGCCACGGACCGCGATGGCACGGGCTTGGCCGATCCCCTGAACCTGGTGCTGGTGAGCCGGGACCTGGATCTTTTTCCTGCTTTTGTCCGCCGGGGCTGGGACCCCTCGGAACGGGTTCGGCCCCGATCGGTGCTCGCTACTCTCGTTTCCTTTCTGAGCGGCCTTCGCTACCGCACCGCGCCGGTGAGCGCCATGTACCTCTTTGACCGCCGCCAGGACATGGCCTTTCAGAAAGTCCGCCAGACCGTGCGGGAGCGCAACCACCTGCGCATTTGGCTCTCGCCCATCACCTTTCGGGGGGATCCGGTCTGGGTGGGGCAGATCAGCCGGGACATCGGGGTGCACCTTTCCTCCAGCCTGGCCCGCTTCATCACCCATTCCATCGATCCGGACATCGACGAGGCCCGGGATTACCTGCTCCAGGATTTTCTCCTCTCAGACTCCGTGGAGGCCTTTGGATATGCCGGGGGAGTGGAAAACAGCACCCCTGAAAATCCGGCCCGGAACATGGGGGGGGACCTCTACTTCACGGACGGCCTGCGCCTCGTGGTGCTGTTCGGCCGCGGGGCTGCCGACCTTTCGGAAGTGGAGGTCCTGCCCTGGCGCACGCATTCTGACTGAGAAATAGCCGTTTTTTGCCGATTCTTTTCGCCGCAATAGCCGTTTTTGCCTGAATCATCCCCCCTTCCTTGCCGGGCCTCCGCTTCCGGACCTTGCTGAACCAGGCTTTCCCGCGCCGTACGCTCACAATTCTCCCCTGGCACGCTAGTTGCTCAATCCCTATGCAACCCGGATGCGCGATGCGCCGCCGGTTCCGGCAAGCCAGGACGCCCATTGCGGTCCGGGCGGAAACCGGAGAATTCTGGAAAAGTGTTCAAAGGAGGGGAATCACCATGGATGACTCCTGCAAAAAGCAAATCGATACGGTCCTCCGGACCCTGGAGAGGTGGGCCGAGAGGGCGTGGAGCAACCGGCAGGCCTTCAAGGCCCGGGGAAATTTCGAGGAGGGTTACGCCCACAAGCTGGAGGCCAGGGCCTTTGAAGACGCCGCGGGGCTCGTCCGGAACCACTTGATGGGGGATGAGGGCTGAGCGCCTGGACCGTGGCTCGTGGAAAGGACCAAGGCTTGCCGCGCCCCGGGGACATCCCGGGAAGGCGCTACGGGACGGGAAAAACCGCAAGGAGGTCGTCATGCTGAAACAATCGTTGGGAAAACCGGGCCGCCCCCTAGCAAAAAGGGGGAAATGGACCCCAAGGTTCCTGAATTTCACCCTGGCTGCGGCCCTGGCCTGCCTGGCCGTGCTTTTTCCGGCGCTTCCCGCGTCGGCTGAAACCTGCGTGGAGTGCCAGCCCCGGGACGGGGGCTTCCACCTTTACACCACGGACCTGGAAACCGGGGGGGCTCATGGGTTGGAGGTCTGGAGGCACTACAACTCCACCAGCGCCTACCTGGGCATCTTCGGGCCCCAATGGGGGCACCGCTACGCCAGCTTCCTGGTTCCCGGCCTGGACGGCACCCTGGCGCGCTTTGAATTCGGCGTGGGCGACATGGAGCTTTTCCTGCCGGACGGCTGGGACCCGGATCATCTCACAGCCGCCCTGGACACGTTACGGAGCGCGGCCCTCGCGGTGGAGGAACTCCGGGCCGAAGCCCAGGCGGAGGACTTCCGCGCGCGCCTGGCCTCGGATGCCGTCCTCCGGATCCGCGTCACCGCTCTCCTGTATGAAAAGGGCGTCCTCAGCCCCCCGGAGCCTGTTCCCGGGGTCCGGTGGACCAGCCTGAAACAGGGCCCAAAGGAAATCTCCTCCACTGCGTCCGGCTACGTCCTGGGCTCTCCCGGCATGTCCCTGGAAGAGTACGACGCCCGGGGCCGCCTGGAGGGGTTGAAGGATGCCAACGGCAACGCGGTGGTCCTAGTCTATGAAAGCGAGGGCCCAAGGCTCGTATACGTTTCCAGCGACTGGGGCGGGTCCCTGGCTTTCCACTACGGCACCAGCGGCCTGGTGGAGTCCGTGTCCGAACCCGGGGGAGGTGAATCGGCTTATTATTACGACGATGCCGGTCGCCTGGTTCGGGTCCTGGATCACCTGGGGAACGTCCAGAATTACACCTATGCCCCGGACCCGCCCCATCACCTGCTGGCCGCGGACACAGAGGGCCCGGACTATTCGGTGGCAGACTACTGGGACGCGGACGAGGGCCACAAGACCATGGGGTACAAGGTTTTTGACGAGGACACGGAGCGGGTGTTCTCCTATGCCGAGGCCGTCGAAAACAACGGGCGGGTTCTCACGGTGGAGGTGGACCGCCTTTACCCGGCCCGGGAAGCGGAGGATTCCGAAGACGGGGAATGGGACGGCGAGGAGTGGGCCGAAGAGGAGGAATGGGGCGGGGAAGAGGAGGATGGGGAAGGGGAGGACAGTGCTTCTTTTGGGGAGCCTTCCCTGGTCCACGAATCCACCCTCCAATACCATTTCACCCGGGACGCCCTGGGCGTGGAATGGCTGGCGAAACGGGAAAACTACCGGAATGGAGTCCTGGAGGAGACCGTGTACCTGGACCGGTCCGAAAAACTGCCCCTGGTGGAGAGACGGGACGGGGAGGACGAGGTCCGGTACGCCTATGACGGCCGGGGCCGCCTGGTGAGCCGGGAGGAGGACGGTGAGGTTACGGAATACGAATACGACTCCGTCATTTACACCAAGAGGTCCGCGATTATCCGGCGCGGCCCGGACGGGGATGAGGAGTGGTCCCGGCACCGGTTCGCCTACGATGCCCGGGGAAACCTCGTCCTGGCCGGGGAATCGGGCGGGGAAACCCTCACCATGGAATACGACGCCCGGGGCCGCTTGGTGTCCATCGCCTCGTCCGGAGATGACGGAGCCCCTATCCGCATCGCCTACAACGCCCTGGAAAAACCGGTCCGGTTCAGTCTCGAGGGGGTGGGAAGCCTGGACATCCGCTATGATGGAGGGGGGAAGATCCTGGACACCGAGTCCGAGGGGAACGGATTGACCGACATCCGCATCGCATCCCGGCTGGACGATTTTTTCCGCATGTTGAAGATGGCTGCCGCCAACTAGGCGGAAAAGTCACCGTCCGGGGCCCCGCCGGAAACCTCCCCCGGCCCGGGGTCCCGGAGCCGGACGGCCCCTTGCCAATCCGGGCCGGGTGGAGTACCACAAAAAAGACAGTCCAAAACCTCAACCCACAGGCCTCCGTGGGGGCGATTCCCCGTCGGCAGGCCTGTCCAAAGTCCCTTTCCGGGAGGGATCTTGCAGACCTTCCGCATCTTCATTTCGTCCCCCGGGGACGTGGGCAACGAGCGCAAGGTGGCCTCGGACATCGTCCGCCGGCTTTCCGGGGAGTTCCACGGCCACGCCAGGCTTGTGCCCTACCGGTGGGAGGAGGTGCCCCTCCGGGCCACGAAACACTTCCAGGAAGAGATCCTCCCCCCATCGGCCAGCGACGTGGTGATCTGCATCCTCTGGTCCCGCCTGGGGACGCGGCTCCCGCCCGAACTCTTTGCCCGGGAGGACGGCACAGCCTACGAGTCGGGCACGGAATGGGAGTTCGAGGAGGCCTACGAGGCGGCTGTCAAGACCGGCAAGCCCGACCTGTTCGTCTACCGGAAGAACGCCCGGGCCTTTGTGGAACTGGACGACGAGACCCGGATGGCCGAGGCCCGGAGGCAGAAGAAGGCCCTGGACTCCTTTCTGGAGCGCTGGTTCCGCAAGCCGGACGGCACGTTCAAGATCGCCTACAAGGAGTTTCAGTCCCTGGAGGAATTCACCTCCACCCTGGAGGCTGACTTAAGGGAGGTGGTGCGTCTCCGGATCAAGGAGACCGTGACCGCCACGGAGGTGGAGCCCACCTGGTTCTCCGGGTCGCCTTTCCGGGGCCTCATGGCCTTCGAGTACGAGCATGCGCCCGTGTTTTTCGGCCGCACCCGGGCCCTGGGGGACATCATGGACCGCCTCACGGCCCTGTCCGGCCAGGGCCGGGCCTTTGTTCTCGTCTCGGGCATGAGCGGCTGCGGCAAGTCGTCCCTGGTCCGGGCCGGGGTCATCCCCCATGCCACCCACCCCGGGGTGGTGGAGGGGGTGGGGTGCTGGCGCTGGAAGGCCGTGCGCCCCGGGGACCTGGGGCCGGATCTTCTCCTGGGCCTTTCCCGGCTGCTGTTCTCCGCCCTGCCGGAACTCGGGGACTCCGGGTACAACGAACAAAGCCTCGCCGACCTGTTGGCCGAGGCTCCCCGGCACGCCATGGCCCCCCTGGCCGGAGCCCTGGCCCGGGCCGAGGAACGGTGGGAGGCGGACTACTCCCTGGCCAAACCCCTTTCAGCCCGGCTCCTCCTGTTCCTGGACCAGTTCGAGGAGGTTTTCAGCAACCCGTCCTGGCCCCCGGAGATGCAGGCCGGGTTCTTCATGGCCCTGGAGCACCTGGCCCGGTCCGGTTTTGCCTGGGTCCTGGCCACTATGCGCAACGAGTATTACCCCGCCTGCGCCCAGGTCCCCGAGCTGGTGCGGTTGAAAGAGGGGTTGGGGCATTACGACCTGTCCCCGCCCTCCTTTGACGAGATGGGCCGGATCATCCTGTTTCCCGCCCAGGCGGCGGGGCTCCGGTTCGAGCGGGACCCGGCCACGGATCAGGGGCTGAACGAGGCGCTCCACGAGGAGGCCGCGTCCCAGCGGGGGGCCCTTCCCCTGCTGGAGTTCACCCTGGAGGCTCTCTACGAGAGGAGGACCGCCGAGGGGATCCTCACCTGGGAGGCCTACCGAGCCCTGGGGGGCCTGTCCGGGGCCATTGCCCGGCGGGCCGGGGAGGTGTTTCAAGGGCTTTCCCCAGCAGCCCTGGAGGCGGCACCCCGGTTTTTCCGCCAGCTCGTGGCTCCGGACGGCGAGGCCTTCGTGGGAAGGCGCGTGCCCAAGGACCGCCTCCTGGCGTCCCCCGAAGCCGAGGAGATCCTGGAGGCCTTTCTTTCGGCCCGGCTCCTCACCACCTCGGCGGGCGCGGACCGGGAAAGCCAGGTGGGGCTGGCCCACGAGGCGCTCCTCACATCCTGGCCACTTTTGGCGGGATGGCTGGAAGAGTCCCGGGAGTTTCTGCGGGAGCGGGAAAAGCTGCGCTACGCCCTTTCCCTCTGGGAGGAGGAGGCGGAAAAACCGGATGAGTTCCTCCTTGCCACGGGAAAGAGCCTGGCCGTGGCCGAGGCCCTGGTCCGGGAGTGGGGGGAAGAGCTTTCCGTTGAAGAACGGGATTTTGTGGAAAAGTCCTCCCAGCGGGCGCGAAACCGGGAGCAGCGGCGCATTCGTATCCTGGCCGGTGCTGTGGCCGTGTTTGCGATTCTGGCCCTGGCGGCCTTCTATTTCGGCGTGGCGTCCTTGCGGGCGGAGAAGATCGCCCAGCAGGCGGAGGAAAACGCCAACCAGGCCTTGGTCCAGGAAAAGGCCGCGCGCGAGGAAACCGGCCGGGCTCTGGCGGATTACCACGCCCGCCTGGGCCGGGAAGCCCTGGGCCAAAAGCGCTGGCAGGAGGCCGTGCTCCAGTTCCGGGAGTCCCTGGGCTTTGCAGACACCTATCTCGCCCGCCTGGGGGCCAACGAGGCCATGGAATCCCTGGTTCCGGAACTCGCCTCTGTGTCCTGCGGCCAGAAATACGTCCGCTGTCTGGATCTCTCCGAGGATGAAACCCGCATCGTGACCGGCGGGGCGGACGGCAGCCTGCGTTTGTGGGACGCGGGAGACGCCCGGCTCCTGGCCTCCCTGGACGATGCGGGCGGCAAGGTGCTCGGCGTCCGGTTCCTGCCGGGCGGAAACCGGATTCTCTACGTCACCGGCCAGGCGGCGGTCATGATCTGGGACCCGGACAAAGCCGGGAGCCGGCCCGAAGTCTGGCGCAAGACCCCGTCCGGGGCGGACTGCCTGGCGCTGGGCAAGGCGCCCGGGAGCCCCTCGGGCAAGGAGCCGGGATTGCGGGTGGCCGTGGGACTGCACTCCGGCCAGGTCGAGCTTTGCGACGCTGGGACCGGGGAAATTTTTTTCCGGGGGACGAGCCACGAGGGGCCTGTGAAGTCCATGGTTTTTTCGCCTATCCAGGTTCGGGTGGAAATCACCGGCATGGACGGACAGACCAAGTCCCAGACCGAAACCCGCGATGGCCTTGTCACCACGGGTGCCGACAGAACCGCCAGGCTGTGGGACCTTTCCTGCATGTCGGAGAACGCCGCGAACCCGGACCCGTGCGCCCAGACCTTGGAGGGGCACAAAGGGGTTGTTCTTTCAGCGGCCGTCACCCCGGGCGGAAAATGGGTGGCCACAGGCTCCGAGGACGGAACGGTCCGCATCTGGCAAGTGGAAACCGGGAACTGCCTGGCCGTCCTGAAGGGTCATACGGGCCCGGTCCGTTCCGTGGCCTTTTCTCCGGATGACCGCCTTCTTTTTTCCTCTTCCTGGGATGAGACCATCAGGGTTTGGGACACCGCCACGAGAGATCTCAAGGCCGTGGTCCAGGGCCACCAGGAAGATGTGAACGCCCTGGCCTTTTCCCGGGCCGGGAACCGGCTCGTGTCCTCTTCCGATGACGGCACCCTCCGGTTCTGGGGGCTTCCCGTGCCGGTGAAGAACAGCCTCGCGGGACACCTGGACGCGGTGAACGCCCTGGCCGAGAGTCCGGACGGCCGGTTCCTGGCCTCCGGGTCCTGGGACCACGGGGTGGGCCTGTGGAACCTGGAAACCCGGGAGCCGGAAATGCTTTTCCTGGGCCACGACAGCGGAGTCACGGGCCTGGCATTTCTCCCTGGGTCCGGCACGCTGGCCTCCACATCCTGGGATAAGACCGTGCGCCTGTGGGACCTGGCTTCCATGAAGGCAGGCCCGGTCTTTCCCCTTCCGTCCCGGGCCCAGGCCATAGCCGTGTATCCGGCTGACTCCACCCTCTGGTGCGCCTGCGTGGACGGCGGCCTCCGGGTCATGGATACAGGCATGGGAGCCTCCCGGACCCTGGCCGGGCACAAGGGGGCTGTGAACGCCCTGGCCGCTTCGCCGGACGGGACGCTTTTTGCCTCTGGGGGCGCGGACGGCACGGTGCGCCTGTGGAACGGCGCGGAGGGTCGCCTCCTTTCCACCCGTGTGCACAGCGAGGGGGTGGATGTGAACGCCGTGGGCTTCGGTCCGGGGGGGGAGAATTGGGCCTCCGGGGGGGCGGACGGCAGGCT
>JAHJUF010000133.1 GCA_018829095.1 Pseudomonadota bacterium
CTGGCCGCCTGGGGCCTGGCCCCGGGCCGGGCGGCCCGTGGGCCCCGGTTCCAGGCGTTTGTCCGGGCCGCCAATGCCGCGTTCTTCCTGGCCATGGCCGGTCTTCTGGCCTACAATCTGGGCTGGATCGGCTGAGGCGTGGGGGTTTCTTTTTCCTAAAATGTGGAGAGGTTTTCATGTACAGGATGGGGCAAAAGGGGCGCATCCTTCGGGTCAAGCCCGGCTACAACCCCAATTCCAGTTCCATGGGGTCCGTGATTTTCGCCCTGCCGGCAGCCATGCTGGGGGTCACGGTGGCCTTTGGCGTGGTGTCCTCGCTCATCCTCGCCCTGGTCCTGGGCCGGGGCGGGAGGCAAGAAGGGGAGGGGGACCGTTGAGAACGGCCCTGATCCTTTTTCTGACTCTCCTGGGAGCCCTGCCCGCCTGGGGTGCGCCCGGGGATGAGGCTATAGCTATAAACTTTTTCAACCAGGGCCTCTACGCCCAAGGCCGGGAGGTCCTGGACCAGGCCCTGGCCCGGCCGTTTCTGCCACCGGCCTCCCGGGCGGAGGTGCTCCGGGCCCTGGGCCAGTTCCACCTGACCCTTTCGGCCAACCCCCTGGAAGCCGAACGCACGGCCCGGCGTATCCTGGAACTGGGCTCCGGCAACGAGGCGGACGCCTGGGCCCGGAAGACCCTGGACCGGCTGGGGGAGGAACGGGAGCGCCACGCGGAAGGCGATTGGATTCTCGCGGCTCTTTCCGCCTCGCCATCCGGAGCGCCCGCCGGGGAAACCGTGGGCCGTATGCGGGACTATCTGGCCGCGAACCCGGACTACTGGCGGGCGGCGGAAGCCTGGCACGCCCTGGCCCTGGCCGCCCGGAACCAGGGCCGATACGCCCGGGCCTTCCTGGACCTGGAGCGGGCCGCCGCCCTGGCTCCGGCCGTGGATTTCTTCCTTCCCGTGGCCACCCTGGCCGCCCAGGTCCGGGAACTGCGGAACCGGCAATGGGCCAGCCGAACGGCCCACGGATTCCTTGCTTTTTCGGCGGCCCTGGCCCTGGGGCTGTTCCTGGCGGCCCGGCCCTGGCGCTGGTTCGGGCTGGGGCACCTGGCCGGGGGCGCGGTTCTTTCCGGGGCGTGGTTCGCGGTCTACGCGGCCTGTTTTGCGGCCTTTTCCCGGGGGTTCGACCCCAGGGGCATCCTGGCTGCCGATCCCAACATGACCCACGATTTCTTGCTAAACACCGCCCTGGCCGGTCCGGGGGCCGGGCCCGCCCTGGCCCTGGCCGGATGGGGGCTTTTGGGGGTCGTGATCCTCTGCCTGTTCGCCCTGGGGGCCTCCAGGCTTGCGGGCTCGTGGACGGCGCTGGCCGCATGCTGGCTCTTCGCCTGGCTCCTCTTCGGCTCCCTGGCCGGGGAATTCGCGGTGCGGAACCTCTGGGGGGCTGCCTACGAAGCCCCGGCCGGGTCCGTGTTCCGGCACGTCCGGGGGTTTTTCTTTTTCGATGTTGCCGGGGATGAAATCCCGCCCGGGGAAAGCGCGGCCACACCATGAATCGGGTCGGGGACCTGAAAGCCCGTTATGAGACCTTCGGCGGCATCGTGTCCGGGGACGATCCCCCTTTTTTGGCCTGGGTGGACCGCCAGTACATGCGGGAACTGGGCCTCTTGCCGTCGCCCCTGTGGGACGCGGCGGACGAGTCCGTGGGGCTTCTCACCGCGCCCACGGAGGTCCATTTCGCCATCACCAACCGTTGTGATGCCGGATGCCCCCACTGCTACATGGATGCGGGCGCGCCCGAGGAAGGGGAGCTTTCCACCCGTGGGTTCATGGAGGTCCTGGATGTGCTCGCAGGCATGGGGGTCTTCCACGTGGCCCTGGGGGGCGGAGAAGCCCTGCTCCGGCCCGACCTCTTTGAGATCGCCCAATACGCCCGGGATATCGGCCTGGTGCCCAACCTCACCACCAGCGGCTACGGCCTCAGCCCGGAACTGGCCGAGCGGATGCGGATCTTCGGCCAGGTGAACGTGTCCATGGACGGGGTGGGGGACCTCTATGGCGTGTTCCGGGGTGTGGACCGTTTCCCGGAGGCGGACCGGGCCCTGGGCTTTCTGGTGGACGCCGGAGTGCCCGCAGGCATCAACTGCGTGGTGGGAAGGGACAACTTCCCCGGTCTTTCCGACCTCTTTGCTTACGTCCGGGACCGGGGGGGCAACGAGATCGAGTTTTTGCGCTACAAGCCCGCTGGCCGTGGCCAAGGCCGGTACCGGGAGCTTTGCACCACCCCCCGCCAGAACGAGCGCATCGTCCCGGATTTGGCGCGGCTCTCGGGGGACCGGGGGGTGGCGGCCAAGATCGACTGCTCCTTTGTGCCCATGCTCTGCTTTCACGGCCCCCCCCCCGAAGCCCTGGAGGCCATGGCCACCTTTGGCTGCGAGGCAGGGAACGTGCTCCTGGGCGTCCGGGCCAACGGCGCGGTCTGCGGATGCTCCTTCCTGCCCGCCTCGGGCATCCAGGCCCGGGATCTCGCTTCGGCCTTCCCCGACAAGTCCCGGTTTCATGACCTGCCTTCCTGGCACGAGCGCGCCCCGGAGCCCTGCCGGTCCTGCGAATACGTGGTTCTGTGCAAGGGCGGATGCCACGCCGTGACCCTCCACGAAAACGGCGATATCATGGCCCCGGACCCGGGATGCCCACGGGTGCGGGAGGCCCTGGGGTCTTCGGGATAGGCCCATCGGCCGCCCCCGGGATTTCCGGGGGAAGGAAATCCCGGGGGTCAATGGAAGTCAGGGGCCATTCGCAGTATTGCTCAAAGTCGGCGATGTCCTGTTTTCCCGGCCAGGTAAAGGCCGCGAGGAGCGCCCCGGCGGCCAGAAGGGCCATGATCAGGGCGGCCGTGCGCTTTTCCCGGAGGGCCCGGACCATCCAGGCCCCGCCCCCGGCCGCGAACAGGCAAAAGACCCAGGCCGCCGGAGCCCGGTACCGGGAGGTGGGCATGAGGATCACGGCGGACAGGAAGTAGACACCCACCAGTCCGTATAGGGGAAAGAGCGCCCGCCATCGTCCTGCCAGGAGGATCATGCCCAGCGCTCCCAGGGCCGCGATGATCCCGAAGCGCACCAGGGGCCAGGACAGGGACCGTTTGTACTCGCCGTAGGCGGATGCCACCAGATGGGTTTCGTAGCCGTGGAAAAAGAACAGGGCCTTTTTGGCCAGCACCCCCAGGGCCTTCGTGGGGGAGGACGCCATATGGGACAAGGCCTGACCGGTCCAGTACCGGGACGATTCCCCGGGGGACAGGGGCCTGCCCTCCCGGGCCGAGGCCAGGCGGCGGTACATTTCGTGGAGGGAATCCGGGTCCGGGGGCGGGGGGCCGATTTCCTCCATGGCCGGGTCCGGGGCCATGAAGGGCTGGCCCGCTCCGGGTCCGTTGCCATGGTAAAAAACCTTGCCGAAATCCGATGTCACCAGGATGAACTCGTGGAACCGCAGGGCGTTTCTCACCGTGACCGTCGAGACCGGCAGGGCGGCGGCCAGGACGAACACCAGGGCTATGCGGATGCGTCTGCGGGGGGCGGGGTTCTCGTGGATCACGGCCAGCCAGAGGAAGCCCAGGGCCACGAATGGTAAAAAATTGGGCTTGGCCAGGACGGCCAGCCCACCTGCCAGGCCCGCCAACAGGGCGTTTAGGCCCGCCCTGCCGCTCTCCCCGGACGTCCGTTCCAGGAACAGGATGCAGCCCAGACCGAAAAAGACCACCCAGACAAAGGGCTCGAACAGGGCCTCCAGGATGATGACATTGCCGTAAAGGGCATACAGGAGCGCCCCGGCAAAGGCGGTTCTTTTCCCGAAAAACCTTTTGCCCACGGCAAAGAGGAGCAGGCAGTTGACCGTGCCCACAAAGAGCTGGAGAGCCTCCACGGGAAGCTGGCGGACGCCGAAAATCCGGACCCAGGCGGTCCAGAAGGCCAGGTACAGGGGGCTCAGGTCCAGCACCCGGGTGCCCAGGTCATGGCCCTGGGACGCCTGCATGCCGAAATAGACGTACTTCACCAGGAAATGATGGGTGCTGATCCCGAAGAAATAGAGGGTCCGGGCGGCCAGGGCGCAGAGGTACAGGACGTACCAGAGGGTGAAATCCGTTTTTGTCCTTGCTTGGGACATGGAGCCACGCCTGCCGGGCAAGCCCGGGGAACAGCCGGGCGGGTTATAGGACGGATGCAGGAAGAAAAGTCCGATTCCCCGGCTTTGTTATTCTCCGCTTTTCCAAGAAGGCCGGTGGTTGGTGTCCAAACCGTTGAAACGTGAAAAGAAATCCCCCCTGTCCCCCCTTTGCTAAAGGGGGGAACCCTGCTTGGGCTGTTTTCCCAAAGGACCTGTTTTCCGGATCACTCGAAAAGCTGGGCCTGCTCCTCGCTGCCTTCGCCAGCGCCCGCCCCGGCGGGTTCCACCCGGTCCACCCGGCGGAAGCCCCGGGGGAGTTTCAGGCCCCGGCGGCCTCGTTCGCCCTGGAACCGGGAGAGCTGGCCCGGGCCGTAGGTGAGGTGGCGGCGGCCGGAATGGATGACTACGCCCTGGTCCGGGGAAAGGGCCAGGAGCTGGATCAGGATTTCCTCCCGGGCCTTGGCCTTGGCCGGGGGGATCTGGATGATCTTGTTCCCCTTGCCCCGGGCCATGTGGGGGAGGTCGGAGAGGGGGAAGAGCAGCATCCGGCCCTCGGAGGTCACGGCCAGGAGCAGACTGTTTTCCGGGTCGGCCAGGGGCATGGGCTGCAAGGGGAGGGAATTCGGGGGCAGGGTGATCAAGGCCTTGCCCGCCCGGTTCTTGGCGTGGAGGTCCCCCACCTGGGCCACGAATCCATAGCCCGCGTCCGAGGCGAGGAGCAGGGTCTGGTCCGCCTTTCCCATGAGAACGGACAAAAAACGCGCCCCGGCCGGAGGGTCCAGCCGGCCTGTCAGGGGCTCGCCATATCCTCGGGCCGAGGGCAGGGCATGGGCCGGGATGGAATAGGACCGCCCCGTGTCGTCCAGGAAAACGGCCTGATCCGAGGACAGGCCCCGGGCCGCGCCCAGGAACTCGTCCCCGGACTTGTAGGGCAGCTTTTCCGGGTCTGCCTCGTGACCCTTGGCCGCCCGCACCCAGCCCTTGGACGAGAGCACCACGGTCACGGGTTCGGTCGGGACGATTTCCTCCCGGGCCAGGGCCTGGGCCTCGGCCCGGATGACGATGGGCGAGCGCCGTTCATCGCCGTACTTCTCCGCATCCTCCCGAAGCTCCCGGCGGATGAGGGAGGTCATGCGTTTTTCCGAGGCAAGAATCCGCTCCAGATGGGCCTTTTCCTCGGCGAGATTCGTCTGCTCGCCCGTGAGCTTCATCTCCTCCAGGCGGGCCAGGTGCCGCAGCCGGGTCTGGAGGATGGCCTCGGCCTGGATGTCCGAGAGGTTGAACCGGGCCATGAGAACGGGCTTGGGCTCGTCCTCGGTGCGCACGATGCGGATCACCTCATCCAGGTTCAAAAAGGCGATGACAAGGCCGTCCAGGATGTGAAGCCTGGCATCCACCTTTTCCAGGCGGTGGGAGAGACGGCGGCGCACGGTCTCCCGCCGGAAGGAGAGCCAGTCCACGAGCAGCTCCTTCAGGTTCCTCACCCCCGGGCGGCCGTCCGTGCCCACCACGTTCATGTTCACCCGGAAACTCTGTTCCAGGTCCGTGGTGGCGAAGAGGTGGGCCATGAGGGCGTCCGTGTCCACCCGGTTGCTCTTGGGCACGATGACCAGGCGGGTGGGCTCCTCGTGGTCGGATTCATCCCGAAGGTCCGCCACCATGGGGAGCTTTTTCCCCTGCATCTGGGCCGCGATCTGCTCCAGGATCTTGGAGCCCGAGGCCTGGTAGGGCAGGGCTGTGACCACGATGTCGCCGTTTTCCCGGTGGTGCACGGCCCGCATGCGCACGGCCCCGTGGCCGGTTTCGTAGAGGCGGATCATCTCCTCTTTGGGGGTGATGATCTCCGGGCCGGTGGGAAAGTCCGGGCCCGGGAGGTGGCGGCACAGGTCCCGGATGGAGGTTTCGGGGTTGTCCAGGAGTTCCACGGCCGCGGCCACCAGCTCCCGGATGTTGTGGGGCGGGATGTCCGTGGCCATGCCCACGGCGATTCCCGTGGCTCCGTTGGCCAGAACGTTGGGGAGCCGGGCCGGGAGCAGGGCGGGTTCCTGGAGTGTGCCGTCGAAGTTGGGGGTCCAGTCCACGGTGCCTTCCCCCAGCTCCTGGAGCAGGGCCCGGGCATAAGGGGTGAGGCGGCTTTCCGTGTAGCGCATGGCGGCAAAGGACTTGGGGTCGTCGGCCGTGCCCCAGTTGCCCTGGCCGTCCACCAGGGGGTAGCGGCAGGTGAAGGCCTGGGCCAGGTGCACCATGGCCTCGTAGCAGGCGGAATCACCGTGGGGGTGGTACTTGCCGATGACGTCGCCCACCGTGCGGGCGGATTTTTTGTGCTTGGACGTGTGGGCCAGGCCCAGTTCGGACATGGCGAACACGATGCGCCGCTGGACGGGCTTCAAGCCATCAGCCACGTGGGGCAGGGCCCGGTCCAGGATGACGTACATGGCGTACTGGAGGTAGGCGCGCTCGGTGAAGATTTCCAGGGGCTGGCGCTCAGCCCCGTCAGCTTGCATGGGAACATGGGTCATGGGGCTTGCTCGGTCCGGTTTCTGGGGGTTTGGGATTGGAGAGGAAAATTCTATTGCCAGGGGAAACAAACCACCGGGGCGGGGGGAAATCAAGAGGCAATCAAGGCCGGGGAAAAAAGCCCCTGGTCCCGGGCCGGGGATGCGCTCCAAAGGGGGCGCGTTCCGGGCTCCCGGGAGGGGTGCCGCGAAAGGGCTACCCCGGGGCCAGGCCCAGGAACACGGCCAGTTCCCCGGGGTCCAGGCGGTAGGGGCTGCCCTGGCCCTGGTAAAAGCCGTGGGCGTGGATCATGTGCACGGAAAGGTCGGTCCAGATTATTTCCTTTCCGGTTTTCAGGTTTCTGGCCCGCACCTCGGTCTTGGGGAACACCCCCGGGTGGCCGAAGGGGCAGGGGAGGACGCCCCGGGCTGCGGTGACGGAAACCTCCCACGCGCCGTCCACCACCACGGCGTTGCCCATGCCCGTGGACGTGGCTTCCACGGTGATGCGGGCCAGCCGCCCGGCCAGGTCCTCGTGGGTCAGTCCCAGGGCCTTCACCCGGGCCAGGTCAGCCTGGAGGATTTCCACCAGCTTCCGGGGGTCGTTTCCCAGGTACCCGTGGCGAAAGTCGGCCGTGGGGCGCATGGCAAGCTCCGCAGCGTCCAGGGCGGGACTCTGGAAAAGGGGAAAACGGGTCATGGGGTTCTCCTGCTAACCAGTTGAAAAACCTTCTTTGAGCAGGCTGTTCAAAAACGATGAACTGCAAGGCGCGCAAGTCCTGAGGAATGAGGCGAACTTTCACCCCAAGGAATCTTCGATTCCTTGGGGACCCCGATCCTGTACGCCGCAGTGACGAGGGATGAAGCGCAACGCCGCAGATCGCGTTTTTGGACAGCTACTATCCGAATTTGTCGTAGAAGATCTTGTCCTCGGAAATGCCGTATTCCATGAACATCTTCACGGCTGCGTTGATCATGAAGGGGTTGCCGCAGAGGTAGGCCTCCTTGCCCTCGCCCCCCTCCTTTTCCAGTTTTCGCTTGATGGGGTCGGTCACCATTCCTGTCTCGCCGTCCCAGGTCTCGCCCTCGGGCACATTGGACAGCACGGGAACGAACCGGAAACCGGGGAGCCTGCCTTCCAGTTCCTTCAACTGGTCCGTGTAGAACAGGTCGCCCGTGGTCTTGGTGCCGAAATAAAGGGTGGCCTTGCGGTGGCTTTTGGCCAAAGCCATCTGGAGGAGGATGGACAGGATGGGGGCGAGCCCCGAACCCGTGGCCACCATGATCATTTCCGCATCCGTGTCCCTAAGGTGAAACTTGCCGTAGGGGCCGGAAAGCTCGATCTCGTCGCCTTCGGCCAGGATGTCGTGGACCCAGGTGGTGGCCAGACCCTGGGGCACCCGGGTGATCACCAGGGAGACGGAGGACTTGTCCTCCGGCCCGGAGGCGATGGAATAGGCCCGGGAAACGGATTCCGGGGAGCCCTTGTACGGCGGCACGAGGAGTTGGACATACTGGCCGGGTTTGAAGTTCATTTCCGTGGGGTCCAGGAGCTTCATACGGACCTCGCGGTTGGTCTCCGTGAGGTTGGCGAGGCTCTCCACCCGGGCCTTGAACCGCTTGATGTTGAAGTATTCGGAGGGGATGCGGATGGCCAGGTCGTTCCGGGCCTTGACCTGGCAGGACAGTCGGGTGTTGTCCTTGGCCTCTTCAGGGGAGAGGTAGGGCGTTTCCGTGGGAAGGACCATGCCGCCGCCCGAAAGCACCCGGACCTTGCACAGCCCGCAGGAGCCACGCCCGCCGCAGGCCGATGGGATGAAGATCCCGTTGTCAGCCAAAAGGTCCAGGAGCTTGCCTCCGCCCTTGGCCGTGATCTCCTTTTCCCCCTCGTTGATGGAGACGACCACCTCGCCGTAGTCCAGGAACCAGAAGTCGGCCGCCTCCAGAAGGGCGGCGAGAACAGCGGTGAGCCCGCTCATAGCCGCCAGTCCCACCAGGATTTCGATCATGCCCGCCTCATTGCATCTGGATCATGCCGGAAAAGGCCATAAAGGCCAGGGACATGAGCCCGGCCACCACCAGGGTGATGCCCGGCCCCTCCAGGCCTCTGGGAACCGGGGCTTTCTTCAGCTTTTCCCGGATGCCCCCCATGGCCACGATGGCCAGCGTCCAGCCCACGCCGCCCCCCGTGCCAAAGGCCACGCACTGGATGAAACTGTATTCCCGGATGATCATGAAGAGCGAAACGCCCAGTATGGCGCAGTTCACCGTGATGAGCGGCAGAAACACCCCCAGGACCATGTACAAAAGCGGCGAGTACCGCTCGATGATCATCTCCACCAGTTGGACAAAGGCCGCGATGACGATGATGAACACGATGAACCGGAAGTGGATCAGGTTCAGGGGGACCAGGATGTAATAGTAGACCACGAAGTTGATGGCCGTGGTGACGGTCATGACGAAAGTCACGGCCATGCCCAGGCCGATGGAGGACTTGAGATCCCGGGAAATGGCCAGAAAGGAGCACATGCCCAGGAAATTGGCCAGGAGGATGTTGTTCGTGAAAACAGCGGCAAAGAAGATCATCTGGGCGCTCAAGACCGGATTTTCCATGGGATGATCCTCGTTGCTAGGCCTTTTTGGGCCACCAGGTGTTGGCGGTCCACAGCAGGACCGCCAGGACGAAGAACGCGGCCGGGGGCATGACCATGATGGTCCAGGCCGTGAAGCCGGCCGGCATGACCGGGAAGCCGAAAAGGGTCCCGAAGCCCAGGAGTTCCCGGACAAAGGCCACGGCCAGAAGCACCAGGGTGTAGCCCAGGCCGTTGGCCAGGCCGTCCACAAAGGCGGGCCACACGGGGTTCTGTCTGGCGAAGCCCTCGGCCCGGCCCATGATGATGCAGTTGGTGATGATGAGCCCCACGTAGGGTCCCAGGGCCCGGGAGATGTCCGGCAGGTACGCCTTCAACAGGACATCCACCACGATGACGTAGGTGGCGATGATGAGCACCTGGACCATCATGCGGATGCGGGCCGGGGTGATGTTCCGCAGGGCGCTCACCGTGACGTTGGACATGGCCGTGACAAAGATGAGCCCCAGGCCCATGATGAGGGTGTTCACCAGAAGGTTGGTCACGGCCAGCGCCGAACAGATGCCCAGGATCTGGCGCAGGACCGGGTTGTCCGACCAAAGGCCCTTGGTGAAAATCTGGCGGGAGGTGTCGGCCATGGTTTTTCCTAGGCTCCCAGGCTGGGGGAAGCCCCAGGAGGCGCGGCATTCCGCAAAAGATCCAGGTATTCCCGGATGCTGTCGTTCATGAGTTCCTGGACCCGGATGCTGGTCTGGGAAGCGCCCGTGATGGCGTCCACCTGGTTTTCCAAATCCTTTTCCGGGGAGGAGACCAGGTAGAAGAACCGACCCTTGGCGTCGGGGATCAGGCGCTTGCCCGCAAACTGGTCCGTGAACCAGGCCTCGGTAATGCGGCCCCCCAGGCCCGGGGTCTCGTTCTGGTCGTAGAACTCCACGCCCAGCACGGTTTCCAGGTCCGGCGAAACGCCCATCATGGCCTGGATGGCGCCCCAGAACCCCGGCCCGGACAGGGGGAAGGCCCAACCCAGGATGGAGGTCCCGTCCTTGCCCAGGCCCTGGTACACGGTTTTGCCGCCAAGCCGGACCTCCCGGACTCGTTGGGCGTAGATTTCAGCCGCCCGGGCGTTGTCCGCGTCTGCGGGCACGGGGATCAGGAGCACGGAAAGGATCACCCGGTTTTCCCGGGCCTGGCGGTTCACCTCGATGCGCTGGCCGTTCACCTCCTGGATGCCCGTGAGCAGACCCGTGCACACCAGAGTGAGTACGAACATGTACAGGACCGAGAACCAGCGCTTCTTCATGATGTCCGGGCCTTTTTCCGGGCTTCCAGGCCGTTGTACGCGATGTCCATGACCGGGGCGAAGGTGTTCATGAACAGCACGGCGAACATGACCCCCTCGGGGAAGTTGGAATACTGGCGGAGCAGGGCCACCAGGGCCCCGGCCAGGCTGCCGTAGATCCACATGACCGGCTTTTTCTTCGGGGCGCTTATGGGTTCGGTGATGACGAAAAAGGCCCCGAAGAGGAAGGAGCCCGACAGGAGGAATGCCAAGGGGCCCGGCCCGTCTCCGGCCAGCATGAGGATGGTGGACAAGGCCACGCCCCCCAGGACAAAGGAGGCGAACAGCCGCCAGTTGGCGCTTTTTTTGACCAGAATGTACGCGCCTCCCAGGAGGATGAGCAGGGCGCTGGTCTCCCCCAGGGAGCCGGATACGTTGCCGAAAAACAGAGAGGCGATATCCACGGACCCGCCCTGGTGGAGCGCCCGTAGGGGGGTGGCCCGGGTCACGGCGTCCACCCCAGGGGAAAAGGCTGCCCAGCCGGCCGGACCGTTGAAAAGGGGCTCCATCCAGGTGTTGGTCATGGCCAGGGGAAAGGCGATGTAGATGAAGGCCCGGCCCGCCATGGCGGGGTTGTATACATTGTGGCCGAATCCGCCGAAGGCCATTTTGCCGAAGACCACGCCAAAGACCATGCCCCCCCCAGCCATCCAGAGGGGCAGGCTGGGGGGGAGCGACAGGGTGAAGATGAGGGCGGTGACGAACACGGCGCTGGTGACGGGTTTGCCCTGTCTCCAGGTGAAGGCCGCCTCGGCCGCAACTCCGGCGGCCAGGACCACAGCGGTGGTCACCAGGGCCCGGAGGCCGAAGAAGTACACCGCCCCGGCCAGACAGGGCAAAAGCCCCCACACCACCCGCATCATCATGGGCTGGATCTGGAACCGTTTGAACGGTTTTTTGCCACCCCCGTCCACCTTCTTTTCCTTTTCCTCGACCAAGCGGTTCTGCCTTTCCCCCAACAGGTTACTCGTAAATTTTTTCCTCGGGGTGTTCCGCCCCCTCGGCGTCCATCTCGTGGTCACGGGCCAGCATGCCGGCCCGTTTGGTGTGGTACTCCTTGTACCACTCGTGGGCGATGATGACACTCATGATCTCGTTGGACCCGGTCCAGATGCTGGCCAGGCGGAGATCCCGCACAATGCGCTCCACCGGGTAGATGGTGGTGTAGGCGATGCCCCCCATGACCTGCATGGCGTTGTGGACCACCTTCTGGCACGACTCGGTGACGAACTTCTTGGATTCGGAA
>JAHJUF010000020.1 GCA_018829095.1 Pseudomonadota bacterium
CCTTCTTTCCCCGGGGGCCAAGCCCGGTGGAACTGGACCTCCCAGAGTTACGCCCGGTATTCCGATGGCTGGGGCGCGGTGGTGGAGGTGGTCTCCAGCGAGAACGACGGGTCCATGGAGAAGCACAACCGGGATTCCTTTGAATGCCTCACCACGCGGGCCGTGCGGGCCGTGAAGAAATGAGGCCGGACCGGACGCCGCCAGCTGTGGAGGGCGCGCCCGTCAAGCAGCGTTGGTACGACGGCCCGCTGTACGCCTGGTTTTACGATCCCGTGGAGGCGGACAAGCGGGCCCAGATCGCCGCATGGATTCCCCCGGGGGCCTCGGTGGTGGACCTGGCCTCCGGAACCGGGGCCCTGGCCTTTGCCCTGGCGGAAAACGGCCGCCGGGTCCTGGGCCTGGACATTTCTCCCCGGATGCACGCATGGTGCCGGCGCCGTCAGGAGAAGCTGAACCTCTCGGGCCTGTCCTTTGTCCTGGGCGATGCCACCCGGGCCACGGAATGCCTGAACCAGACCTACGACTACGCCGTGGCCTCCCTGCTCATTCACGAACTGCCCGAAACCGAGCGGACCGCCGTGCTGGCGGAGGCGGGCCGGGCCGCTTCGCGGATCATCCTCTCGGACTTCGCGGCGCCTCCCCCTTCCAACTTCCGGGGCTTGGCCAACCACTGGATGGAGTTTTTCATCGGCGGCCGGGAAAATTTCCGGGTGTACAGGGAATACCAGGCCGGCGGCGGCCTCCCGGGGGTGCTCTCCCGGGCGGGAATGCCCATCCTGGACCGGAAAACCGACCGCCACGGGGCCTGCGAATTCATCCTCACCCGAGCGGCCTGATCCCGTGGGCATAGTCAACCGCTCCCGCCTCCTTGGGAAAGCGGGCCGAAATCAGGCCGTTGAAATCGGACATTTTTTTTCTGACAACCGCTCCCTCCCTCGCAGACGCAGCCTGCCGGAAAAAAACGCCGTCTTGACTTGTCCACTCCCAGGTTTTACTTACGAACCATGGCTCCCGCTTTTTGCGGCGGAGCTCTTGGAATCAAAAATCACCGGGCCCGGCCCGGCGCGAGGGAGGTTTTGATGCCCATTTATGAGTTCAAGTGCAGGGATTGCGGCGAATTTTTCGAGATCCTGGTGATGAGCAAGGACGCCGAGGCCGAGGCCGAGGCAAAATGCCCCAAATGCGAGTCCCAGGAGTTCGAGAGGGTCCTGAGCGCCACCAACCACGCCGTGGGCGCAAGCGACGGCGGCGGTGGCAGGGAGAAGGCCACGACCCAGACCCGGAACTGCTCCGCAGGCAACTGCACCACCTACACCATCCCGGGGGGCGGCTGATTCCCCCAAAGATTTTTGAGCGATTTCAGAAGCGTTGTCGTTTTGGATTGCGAGCCCATTGCCTTGGGCCGTCATTCCGGCGGAGGTCGGAATCCAGAAAAAAGGACCGAAGGCCCTAAAAGGACTCAGGCGGCGCGGGGTTTCCGATCCGTTCCAATCCCAGGACGCCCAAGGCTTTAGCCGATTGACCGGACTGGATTCCGGCCTTCGCCGAAATGACGGTGCCAGGTAAAGTCGTCCCCCGGGCGCGGCGCGGCCAGAGCGCCGAAACCCTTTTCAAAGCGTCTGACGCGAACAACAGCCATCCCAAACGGCCAGGGGGAGGAAAGCCAGAGCCCCGGCTTTCCTCCCCCCATTTTTCGTGTAATCCGGTTTTTCCGGAATCCGCGAGATCCACAGATTCTTTTCCTACCTTACTATTCCCCGTCCCCGAAGCCGAACCATGTGGTGATGTTTTCCGCAGGCTCCCGGTCCGTTTCCACGGCATTGGCCGGGAAGTCCGGGTCCGGATAGCCCATGGCCACGGCCATCATGATGCGCCTGTCCGCCGGGATGCCGACGAGCTTGCGCAGGATTTCGGGGTACATGACCCCCTGGTCCTCGATGCAGGTGCCCAGATCAAAGGCAAGGGCGGAAAGGCAAAGGTTCTGGAGCATGGCCCCGATGTCCATGAGGGGCCCCCCCTCGGAAAGGCAGGCGTCCGAGACCACGAGGACGGCCACCGGCGCATCGAAGAAACGGAAACCGCGCTCCAGCCATTCCATGCGGGCGGCCTTGTCCTCCCGGGCGATGCCCATGAGGGAGAAGAGCTGTTTGGCCAGATCCACCTGGCGTCTGCGGTACACGGAGTCGTTGGGCCAGCCCACCACCAGGTGGTCCGGCTGGGGGATGTTCCCGGCCCGGAGCCATTCCACGTTTTCCTTGCGGATTTGGTCCAAGACGTCTCCGGCCAGGACATAATACTCCCAGGGCTGGGTGTTCATGGCCGACGGGGCCCGGATCGCCAGGGAAAGAACCTGGGCCACCACCTCCCTGGGCACCGGCTTGTCCAGATACCCACGGATGCTTTTTCTAGCCTTCACCGCTTCGATGATTTCCATGGGATTGCCTTTCCTTACAGGATGATCCGCCTTTTCAAAAGAGCCACGATTTCCTTGGGGTCGTCCATGAGCCTGATGATGTCCAGGTCCTCGGGGGAAATGCGCTTGGCGGCAAGGAGCCTGTCCCTGAGCCAGTCCAGGAGGCCGGACCAGTAGTCCGTTCCCACCAGGATTACGGGGAAGGGCCGGATGCGCCTGGTCTGGATGAGGGTGACGGCCTCGAAGAGCTCGTCCAGGGTCCCGAAGCCCCCGGGCATGACCACGTAGGCCATGGCGTACTTCACGAACATGAGCTTGCGGATGAAGAAGTACTTGAATTCCAGGCGGACATTGGCGTAGTCGTTGGGCTTTTGCTCGAACGGCAGCTCGATGTTCAGGCCCACGGAGGTTCCTCCGGCATTGGCCGCACCCTTGTTGGCCGCCTCCATGATGCCGCCGCCGCCGCCGGTGATGACCGCGAAGTCGTTCTTCACGCAAAGGGCGGCGATTTCTTCGGCCAGCTTGTAGTAGGGATCCGTGGGCTTGTTCCGGGCCGATCCGAAGATGGAAACCGCCGGCCCCACCTCGGCCAGAGTCTCCACGCCTTCCACCAGTTCTCCGATGATGCGGAAGACGCGCCAGGACTCGCTTTGCCTGAAATCGTCAATGAGGTACTGCTTTTCCATGATTTTCATCCTCGCAGCGGCTGAAGAAAGGGGGCTCGGGGTTTTCTCCTGAAATGCTTGCTACCACAAAAACCCCGGTCTTGGCAAAGACGGGGGGATTGTAGTAGGGTGGCTCCGAATCCGTGGTTCCTGGCTCCGGCCGGGGATCTCCCGGCTCCAGGTTCCGCTCCTGGAATTTTCCTTGACAGGGGGCCGTAAATTCTTTAAACACTATGGATTCTTTTAGAAGGAGTTTTACCGTGAAGAAATACACATACGCGGCGCGGCCCGCAGACAACAAGCAGAAATGGTACGTGGTGGACGCCGAGGGCATGGTCCTTGGCCGTCTGGCCTCCGTGGTGGCGGCTCGGCTGCGGGGCAAGTTCAACCCCCTCTTCACCCCCCACGTGGACACCGGGGACTGGGTCGTTGTGGTGAACGCCGACAAGATCCAGCTGACCGGGAACAAGTGGGACAACAAGTGCTACTACCGCCACAGCGGGTACATGGGCGGCCTCAAGGTGACCACCGCCAAGGAGCTTCTGGCCAAAAAGCCCGAGGACCTGGTGAAAAACGCGGTCAGGGGCATGCTGCCCAAGAATCCCCTGGGCCGGAAGCTCAACAAGAAGCTCAAGGTCTACGCCGGCGCCGCGCATCCTCACGAGGCCCAGCTGCCCGAAAAGCTCACGATTTAGTAGACGGGAAAACGGAATAGTCATGAATCAGGACAATATGCATTACGCCACCGGAAAGCGCAAAACCTCCACCGCCAGGACCTGGATTTCCCCCGGAACCGGGGTGATCACGGTGAACGGCCGGGCCTTGGACGAATATTTCACCGTGGAAAGCGCCAAGAAGAGCGCCCTCCAGGCTCTGTCCCTGGTGAAGATGACCGACTCCGTGGATGTGAGGGTCACCGTGGCCGGCGGCGGTCTTTCCGGTCAGGCGGGGGCCATGCGTCACGGCATCACCCGGGCCCTCATCTCCATGCAGCCCGATCTCCGGGGCGCCCTGAAGCGGGCTGGGTACGTGACCCGGGACCCCAGGGCCAAGGAAAGAAAGAAATACGGTCAGCGCGCTGCTCGGGCGAGATTCCAGTTCTCCAAGCGGTAAGCGGTAAACCGGCGAGAGTTTCGGATCATACGGGGGAAAGGGCGCATGGCGCTCTTTCCCCCTTTTTCATGGTCGGGCGGGTTGCTTTTTCATGGGCTGGTTGCCGGGCAGCCCTGCGGCCTCTTTTCCATGCACATCCTCTTCATCTGTGGAATCTGCGGATTTTGTTTTTTTCCTTGCTCCTGAAAGGATGGGGCATGGAAGGGGGAAACCATGGCCGGAAACAGCAAGCTGCGGGTTGCGGTTCTGGGGGCCACGGGCTACGCGGGGGCGGAGCTTGTGCGGATTCTTTGTGGGCATCCGGGGGTGGAGCTTTCCATGCTCACTTCCCGCCAGTACGCGGGAACCACGTTTTCCAAGGTGTATCCGGCCTTTGCCGGCATCTGCGACCAGGTCCTGGAAACCTATGATCCGGACCGGGCGGCCAAGTCCTGGGACGTGGCTTTCACCTGCCTGCCCCACAAGCTGCCCATGGGCATCGTGCCGGGCCTGCTGGACCGGGGGGGCCGGGTGGTGGACCTGTCTGCGGATTTCCGGTTCCAAAGCCGGGAACGCTACGAGGCCCACTATCAGCCCCACGCAGCTCCGGAGATCCTGGCCCGCGCGGTCTACGGGCTCACGGAAATCAACCGGGATGCCGTGAGCGGCGCGGAGCTCGTGGGCAACCCGGGTTGCTACCCCACCTGCTCGCTGCTGCCGCTTGCCCCCTTTGTGAAACAGGAGCTGGTGGACCTGGATTCCATCGTCATCGACGCCAAATCCGGAGTGTCCGGGGCGGGGCGGGGGCTTGCCGTGGGCTCCCTGTTCTGTGAGGTCTCGGACTCTTTCCGGGCCTACAAGGTGGCATCTCACCGCCATGAGCCAGAGATCGAGGAGGTCCTCTCCAACCTGGCGGGCCGGGATGTGGCCGTGACCTTCGTGCCCCACCTGGTCCCCATGAACCGGGGCATGCTCTCCACCATCTACGCCAAGCTCACCAGCCCCATGGATGAGGACCAGGCCCGGGCCGTGGCCGCTGATTTTTACGCGGAAAGCCCCTTTGTCCGGGTCAAGCCCGTTGGCGAACTCCCCCGGACCTCGGACGTGCGGAACACCAACTTCTGCGACATGGCCGTGAAGACGGACGCCCACACCGGCCGCCTCGTCCTGGTGTCGGTCATCGACAACCTGGTCAAGGGAGCGGCCGGTCAGGCGGTCCAGAACATGAACGTCATGTTCGGCCTGCCCGAAACCCAGGGATTGGGCCTCATCCCAGGCCCGGTGTGATGAAGGGGATGATGGATGGAGGAAGCCCGGCATCCCGGCCTCTCCATCGAATCCCCCCAGCCCCCCTTTGAAAAAAGGGGGAGCCAGGCCCCGGTGGCTGGGTCCCTGGCTCCCCCCTCATCCCTCATCCTTTTTCGCTATTTCCCCTTGAACTCGGGTTTGCGCTTTTCCACGAAGGCGTTCATGCCTTCCAGCCGGTCTTCCGTGGCAAAAACCAGGGCCATGGCGTCCCTTTCAAAGGCGAGTCCCGCCTCCAGGGTGGTGTCCCCGGCCATTTTGACGGCGGTCTTGGCCCGGGCCACGGCCAGGGGCGACTGCTTGGCAATGGCCAAGGCGATTTTTTTGGCCTCGTCCATGAGCTGGTCCGCCGGGTACACGTGGTTCACCAGGCCGATACGCAGGGCCTCGGCCGCGTCGATCATTCCCCCGGAGAACACCAGTTCGCTGGCCATGCCCCGGCCCAGGAGGCGGGGCCCCCGCTGGGTGCCGCCGAATCCCGGGAAGAGGCCCAGGCCCACCTCGGGCAGCCCGAACTTGGCCTTGTCCGAGGCCAGCCGGAAGTCGCAGGCCATGGCCAGCTCGCTGCCGCCGCCCAGGGCGAAACCGTTAACCACGGCGATGACGGGTTTCTCCAGGGTGTCGATCTGGTAAAAAACCTTCTGGCCGTGGGCGATGAACTGGCGGAAGGCCACCAGGTCCAGGTCCTTCATCTCCTTGATGTCCGCGCCGGCCACAAAGGCCCGGCCCTCGCCCGTCACCAGGATGACCCGGACCTCGGGGTCGTCCCCCAGGGCGGCCATGGCCTGGCCCAGTTCGGTGAGCACCCGGGCGTTCAAGGCATTCAAGGCCTTGGGGCGATTGATGCTGACGATGGCCAGGGGGCTTTCCTTGACCACGAGGATGTCCTGAAAATCCGCCATTTCCCTCTCCTTTTCTAGGGTCCTAAAAAAGATCGTGAACGATTCTGCCCGTACCATCCGCCGGGCCGGGCCGTCAAGCGCGGGAACGCCCCGTTGGCTTTGCCACAAGGGCAACGAAATGGTAAAAGGGTCCCTCGCGCCCCTCTCTCCGTAGGAACTGCTTTTTGAAAGAGATGATCCAAAAGACGGCTGCTCTGATGGGGCTGGCCCTCTGCCTGATCCTGGCGGGGGCCGGGGCCCTGTTCCTGTCCTGGGCCCGCCAGCCCCCGGGAGCGGGCCAGGAGCGGGTGATGGTGGAGATTCCCCGGGGACAGCCCTTTTTTGCCACGGTCCGGGTCCTTTCGGAAAAGGGCCTGGTGGACCGGCCCCGGGCCTTTCGGCTCCTGGCCCGCCTCACGGGCTCCGGAGCCCGGGTCCAGGCCGGGGAATACGCCCTCAGTTCCTCCATGAGCCCCCTGGACATCCTGGCGGCCCTGGCCAACGGCCGGGTGGTGCTTCATCGCCTCACCGTGCCCGAGGGCCTGCGCATGACCCAGGTGGCGGCCCTGGTTGGGGAGGCGGGCCTTTGCCCGGCAAAGGCCTTCCTGGCCCGGGCCACAGACCCCGCCTTTGCCCGGTCCCTGGGGGTGGAGGCCGATTCCCTGGAAGGTTTCCTTTTTCCCGAGACC
Source organism: Pseudomonadota bacterium (assembly GCA_018829095.1). Taxonomy (GTDB): domain Bacteria; phylum Desulfobacterota; class Desulfobacteria; order Desulfobacterales; family Desulfatibacillaceae; genus JAHJUF01. The sequence goes on from JAHJUF010000020.1 coordinate 7,046, forward strand.
TACCGATTCCCCCGCCCCGAGGCCCCGGAACGGGTCCTGGCCGCCATGGCGGCCGAGTTTTCCCGGGTGTTCATCCCGGACTGGGAGGCCCGGGCCGCGGAACTGGGCATGACCCGGCGCGAGGTGGTGACGCTCGCCTCCATCATCGAAAAGGAGGCGGCCCGGGCCGATGAGCAGCCCATCATCTCCTCCGTGTTCCACAACCGGCTGGCCAAAAAAATGCCCCTCCAGGCCGATCCCACGGTCATCTACGGCATCGAGAATTTCAACGGCAACCTCACCCGCAAAGACCTGGAAACCCCCACCCCTTACAACACCTACGTCCACCGGGGCCTGCCCCCGGGGCCCATCGCCAATCCCGGCCGTGGGGCCCTTTGGGCGGCGCTGAATCCGGCTGCGACCTCCTTTTTGTATTTCGTGGCCCGAGCCGACGGGACGCATCAGTTCTCCAGCACCTTGCGCGAACACCGGAAAGCCGTGTATGAACACCAGATATCCCGTACGAAAAAAAGGTAGAATGAATGCGGGCCCGCTTCCGGCGGGCCGGGCAGGAGGAGGGACATGATGAAACGGGGCGTTTTGCTGGCGGCGGTGGCGATACTGATTATGGGGGCGGTTCCGGCCCAGGCCCTGAACCTGGGGATCGCGGGCTCCTGGTGGAGTCCCGGGCTTTCCGGCCAGTATGGGCTGGACGCCAACGGCATCCCGGGCACCATGCTGGACATGGAGGACGACCTGGGCATGGGGGACGAGTCCCTGCCCTCGGTGGAGGGCTTCCTGTCCCACGGGCCCCATCGCCTTTCCCTGGGCTATACCCTGGGGGAATGGGAGGGCCGCCGGGTCCTGGCCCGGCCCCTGGTGTTCAACGGGGTGCGGTTTTTTCCGGGAATCACCGCGGACTCGGAGCTTTCCCTGTCCATGACGGACCTCACCTACACCTACCGGTTCCTGGGTTTTGACTACATCCTGGCCGGGCTGGCCCTGGAGGCTGGCGTCCGGCTGAAGTACGTGGACGGAGAGGAGTCCCTGGCCTCGGCGGGGGTGACCGCCCGTAAGGATTTCCAGGCCGCGATCCCCGAACTGGCGGTGAGCGCCCGGCTGGGCATCCTGAAGGACCTGCTCTGGGCCCGGGTCCAAGCCCAGGGGATCGCCTACGGCGGCAACAGCCTTTTCGAGGGCACGGCGGAGCTTTCCCTGTCGCCCCTGCCTGTTCTGGGGCTAAACGTGGGCTACCGGTTCCTGTCTCTGGACGCCGAGTACGACGGTTTCCACCTGGACATGGGCCTTTCGGGTTTCTACGCCCTGGCGGCGGTGTCCTTCTGATGGGAGCCGCCCGGATGGGAAACTGGACGCCCCGGGGGGCCAGCGCCGCGGATCTCGCGGGCCAGCGCCTCATGATCGGCATCTCCGGGCCGGATGCCGACGAGGAGACCCTCCGGGTCCTGACCGAGTGCCGGGTGGGCAGCGTGGTGCTTTTCGCCCGGAACATCACGGAGCCGGACCGGCTCCGGGCCCTCATCGCCGACCTCCAGGCCTGCGCCGCCGGGGCGGGGCTGCCTCCGCTCTTCGTGGCCGTGGACCAGGAGGGGGGCACGGTGGCCCGCCTGAAGCCTCCGTTCGCCCAGTTCCCGGGAAACCCGGGCATCCGGACGCCCGGGGAGGCGGACGCCTTTGCCCGGGATTGCGCCGCCGACCTCCTGTGGGCCGGATTCAACATGGATTTGGCCCCGGTGATGGATCTGGCCCTCATCCCGGATTCGGTCATGGAAAAGCGGGCCTTCGGCGCTGACCCCAAGGAAGCGGCCCGGCTGGGAGCCCTGGTCATCGCCGGGCTCCAGGACCGGGGCATCATGGCGGTAGCGAAACATTTCCCGGGCATCGGCCGCACCACCCTGGACTCCCACAAGGACCTTCCCTTCTGCCCCGTTTCCGTTGGGGAACTGGCCGCCACGGACCTGGTTCCCTTTGCCGGGGCCCTAGGCGCGGGGGTGGGGGGAGTCATGATGGCCCACGTGGTCTACCCCGAGCTGGACCCCGACTGGCCCGCCAGCCTTTCGCCCGCCGTGGCCCGGGACCTGCTTCGGGGCCGCATGGGCTTTTCCGGCCTGGTCCTGGGGGATGACCTGGACATGGGGGCCATCGCCCGGCACTTTGATCTGGAAACCGCCGTGGACCGGTCCCTGGACGCGGACGTGGACCAGGTGCTCATCTGTCACCCGGGGCCCAACATCCCTGCGGCTTTCGAACGCATGGTCCGGCGCATGGAAGAGGATCCGGAGCTGAAACGCCGGGGCGTGGAGTCGGCCGAGCGCATCCTGGCGGCCAAGAAGCGGTTCGCGGTTCGTGAAACCTGAGTTTTCCCGGTGCGGGAAAAGGGGGGCGTCATGGAGAAGAGCAGCATGTGGTTGGACGGCTACAAGAGGCTGGCTTCCTGGAAGCTGGTGGCCCTGGCGGGGGTGATTTACGTGATTTTCCAGGGGGCCATGGCCGTCATACTGTCCCCCCTGGGGGGGGACCCCTTGATCCTCCAGACCACCTTTTCCGCCCAGACTTTTCAGGCCATCCTGGACCGATGGGGCGAAGGGGGCCAGCTCGTTTACCAGCGCCACTACTGCCTGGATTTCATTCACCCCTTCATCTATTCGATTTTTCTTTCCGGGCTGGTGGCCCTGGCCACCCACAGGATACCCGGTGCTCCCAAGCGCTCCCACATGGTTTTTTTCTCCTTGCCCTACGCGGCCGGAACCTGCGACATCGTGGAGAACTTTTTCCATCTGGGCTTCCTGTCCCACCCGGGTTTCATCACCCCGAAATGGGTGGCGGTTTCCGCTTCCTTTGCCAACACCAAGTGGGCCCTGGTGGCGGTCACCCTGGCGGGCGTCATGGTTTATGCCGTGGGCCGGGCCCTTCGTCGATAGGCCCAAAGCCGTGGATTCAGCCGCTCTCATCTGCTATGTTTCCGTGTCCACGATGCAGGGAGCAGGCTCAGGGAAGGGCCCGGATCCAAGCAGTACTTCCAAGCCTGGCCGCCCGGGAAACGGGTAGGCCGTTATTCTGAAAACCAAGGAGGAGAATCGTCATGGCACAGGTGATCTCGGACAGGCGCGACCTGGATTTCGTCCTTTACGAACAGTTGGACGTGGAGGGGTTGACCAAGCACGAAAAGTACGCGGACTTCAACAGGAAGACCTTTGACCTCATGCTGAACGAGGCCCGGAATTTTGCGGTGAAGGAGATTCTGCCCACCGTTCGGGAGGTGGATGAAAACGGGGTTCGGTTCGAGGGCGGCAAGGTCATCGTGCCCGAGTCCTATCACCGGCCGTACAAGCTCTTCTGCGAGGGAGAGTGGATCGCCATGGCCGAGGTTCCGGAGGTGGGAGGCATGGGATTTCCCGCCACCATCGCCCAGGCCGCCCTGGAATACATCATCGGAGCGAGCTTCTCCTTTGCAGCCTATGGCCTGGCGGGTCACGGCACGGCCAAGATGATCGAGATCTTCGGCACGGAAAAACAGAAGGAGCTGTACCTGAAGAAGCTCTACAGCGGCGAGTGGGGCGGCACCATGGTCCTCACCGAGCCCGAGGCCGGCTCCGACGTGGGCAACCTCTCCACCTCGGCCGTTCCCAACGGCGACGGCACCTACAACATCACAGGCAACAAGATCTTCATCACCAACGGCGATCAGGATCTGACTCCCAACATCATCCACCCGGTCCTGGCCCGCATCGAGGGTGCCCCCAAGGGCACCAAGGGTATTTCGCTGTTCATCGTGCCCAAGATCTGGGTGAACGAGGATGGCTCCCCAGGCGAACTCAACGACGTGGTGTGCACGGGCATCGAGGAGAAGATGGGCCTCCACGGCTCAGCCACCTGCTCGCTGACCTTCGGCGGCGCGGGCAAGTGCCGGGGCGTGCTTTTGGGCGACATGAACAAGGGTATGCGGGTCATGTTCTACATGATGAACGAGGCCCGCCTGGCCGTGGGCGCCATCGGCCAGGTCAACGCCTCCACCGCCTACCTCTACGCCCTGGAGTACGCCCGCAAGCGCATCCAGGGCCGCGATCTCGCCGATTTCCTGAATCCCGAGGCCGCGCCCGTGCCCATCATCCGCCACCCGGACGTGCGCCGCATGCTCCTTTGGATGAAGGCCCACACCGAGGGCATGAGAAGCCTGGTCCTCTACGGAGCCAACTGTTTCGACAAGGAACATCTGGCCGTGGATGAAAAGGAAAAGGATTTCTACAAGGGCATGACGGAGCTTTTGACCCCCATCATCAAGAGCTACTGCTCGGACAAGGGTTTCGACGCCTGTGTCCTGGCCATGCAGATCTACGGCGGCTACGGATACACCCAGGAGTACCCCGTGGAACAGCTGGCGCGGGACTCCAAGATCAATTCCATCTACGAGGGCACCAACGGCATCCAGGC
>JAHJUF010000134.1 GCA_018829095.1 Pseudomonadota bacterium
CAACCAGCGGGCGTCCCAACAAGGAGTCACATCCTTTTTGTTGGGACGCGCTTCGCTTGTCCCAACCGACTTTTCCCTATTCCGCCACCACGAAGGCCCCCGGGAAGCCCTTCCCGGCCAGGGCCTGGCGTTGGGATTCGGCTTGGTCCAGGGTGGTGGCGCGGCCTACGCGGACCCGGTGGAAGGTGCGGCCGTTGACCTCGGATTGGACCACATGGGCGTTGACGCAGGTTTCGGCGAGCTTGTCGCGGAGGCGGGCGGCGTTTTCCGGGTTTTCAAAGGCCCCCACCTGGAGGGTGAAGTTGCCGGAGTAGAACACGTCGGCCGTGGGGGGCGGGCCGGAATCCGTCTCCAGGGCCGGGGCCAGGGCCGTTAGCCGGACCCGGGCCGTGCCGGGGCCCACCACGCCCAGGGTTTTGGCCGCCGAATAGGAGAGGTCCACCACCCGGCCCGCCACAAAGGGGCCCCGGTCGTTGACCCGAAGCTGGCAGGACCGGCCGTTGTCCAGGTTGTCCACCTGCACCAGGGTGCCTAGCGGCAAGGTTTTGTGGGCGCAGGTCATGGCGTGCATGTCGTAGGTCTCGCCGTTGGCGGTCTTTTTGCCGTGGAAATCCTTGCCGTACCAGGATGCGACGCCGGTCTGGGTGAAACCCCGGGCGTGGGGCAGGGGGGAGTACCAGTGGCCCAGGACCTTGTAGGGCCGTTGGGTGGCAGGGGGCGGCGCGCCGGGGGATGGAACCGGGGCAGGGGCAGGGGCAGGAGAAGGGGCAGGAGGATACGGGCGGCGGCCTCCGCAGGCGGAAAGGGACAGGAGCAGAAAAAGAGCCAGGGCCCAGGCCAGGGCGGGGGAAAGGAAAAAAGAAATCCCCCCTGGCCCCCCTTTTTCCAAGGGGGGGACCCGGCTTGGGGCGTCTTCCCGGACGGGCGGTTTTTGGACAGAGGGCACCGGGGCGAAACCCGCCCGCGAGCGTTCCGGCCGCCGCATCGAATCCCCCCCGGACCCCCTTTGGAAACGGGGGGGGAGGTTGCCGGCTTCCCTTTGAAAAAAAAGGGGGTGTTCTTCCCGGGCGGCCTTTTTCAAAGATCCAGGGCGATCTTCAGGGCTTCGCTCGTCCGGTCCACGAAGTGGAACTTGACCTTTTCCCGAATGTTTTCCGGGATGTCCTCCATGTCCTTTTCGTTCCATTTGGGCAGAATGATCTCCTTGATGCCGGCCCTAAACGCGCCCAGGACCTTTTCCTTGATCCCGCCCACGGGGAGCACCTGGCCCCGGAGGGTGATCTCGCCGGTCATGGACAGGCGTTTTTTTACCGGTTTTTGCGTGAACAGGGACGCGAGGGCGGTGACCATGGCCACGCCCGCGCTGGGGCCGTCCTTGGGGATGGCGCCCGCGGGCACATGGACGTGGATATCATGGCTTTCGAAATAGTTTTCGTCAATCCCCAGGCTTTTGGCCCGGCTCCGGAGATAGGACATGGCCGCCTGGGCCGATTCCTTCATCACGTCCCCCAGCTGGCCCGTGAGGATCAAGCCCTTCTGGCCCTTCATGGCCGTGGATTCCACGTAGAGGATCTCGCCGCCCGCCTGGGTCCAGGCCATGCCCACGGCCACGCCCGGGGAGAGCGCCCCGGAGGGCAGCTCCTGGGGGATGCGCACGGGCCCCAGGTACTGGCTCACCTCGTCCGGACCGATGACCCGGGCCTCGGTCCATTCCGTCTCGGATTCCGCCACCTCCCGGGCCACGCCACGGCACACGGCGGCGATCTCCCGCTCCAGGTTGCGGAGCCCCGCCTCCCGGGTGTAGCCGCCGATGATGCGCTTGATGCCCGCGCCGGTGAAGCGAATATGTTTGGTGGCAAGCCCGTGGTTCTCCCGTTGGCGGGGAATGAGGTAGCGTTTGGCGATCTTCACCTTCTCCTCCCGGGTGTAGCCCGAGAGCATGATGACCTCCATCCGGTCCATCAGGGCCGGGGGGATGGTGTCCAGGATGTTGGCCGTGGTGACGAAAAGCACCCGGGACAGGTCAAAGGCCACGTCCAGGTAATGGTCCGAGAAGCTGTCGTTCTGCTCCGGGTCCAGGACCTCCAGGAGAGCGGAGGAGGGGTCGCCCCGGAAGTCGGAGCCCACCTTGTCGATCTCGTCGAGCATGAAAACCGGGTTGTCGCTCTCGGCCCGGCGCAGGCCCTGGATGATGCGGCCCGGCAGCGCGCCCACGTAGGTGCGGCGGTGGCCCCGGATTTCCGCTTCATCGCGCATGCCGCCCAGGGAGAGGCGCACGAATTTCCGGCCCATGGTCCGGGCGATGGACTTGCCCAGGGAGGTCTTGCCCGTGCCCGGGGGCCCGGCCAGGCAAAGGATGGGGGTGCGGGACCCGGGTTTCAGCTTCTTCACGGCCAAAAATTCCAGGATGCGTTTCTTGGGCTTTTCCA
>JAHJUF010000135.1 GCA_018829095.1 Pseudomonadota bacterium
CGCTCGGGCTTCATGATGAAACCCATAGCACCTAGTGGAGAAAAAGTCTAGTTTTATTTTTCTTGTTATATCAATATGTTGTGCTCATGGATGGGCGATGCCACAAAATCAGGGGCCTACTACCCCCTGAACGCTTACGAAGTTTTTGACCTCGGACGTGAACGGCCTGGTGGGGCTTTCCACGGGGATGGCGGACCAGTGCCGGGAAGTGGCCCGGTCCCTGGGCTACGACACCCGGACCGTGCCCATGGTCTTCGGCGGAGGCGCCACGGACGCCGCGGAGTTCGCCCGGGCCGGGGTGGAGGCCACCACGCTGCTGGCCATGTCCACGGACCACGTCCGCGAAGGCCTCACCTACCACACCATGAACGACACCGTGGACTGCATAGAACCCGAAGCCGTGGAAGCCTCCCTCCTGATAGCCTGCGGCTACATCCTGAAAAAGGACAGGGAAGGGATCTGAGGGGGAAAAGCGCGGGGAAAACCCTTTTTTCCCAATCCGCCGGAATGTCCAAACGGTTCCGGCTGGTTTGACCGGGCACAAAAGGCTGGGGTGCGTTACGTGGTTCAAATGTTGATGAAGCTGCAACAAGTCCTGAAACCACTCTCAACCGTCACCCCGGCGAAGGCCGGGGTCCAGTTTTTTCAATAGGTCACAAAGACCCTGGATCCCGGCCTTCGCCGGGATGACGACTTGTTGCAGTTCCATCAATATGGCTTGTTGACATATCCGGTATTTTTGCCACAACTTCGCAACTCCCCGGCTGCCACCGCCCCCCCGGCGGGTTACAGGGCTGCAAGCGGCACCCGCCCCTTCCCAAACCCGAGACGTAACCACCGGATATGGCAAAAGTTTTTGGGAAGGGGGTGTGGGGGAAACCTTTTTTTCAAAAAAGGTTTCCCCCACTCTTTTTTGCCCCCTACACACCGCCCGGCCGGAAGCGCTGGGCGATGGGGAGGCGGCGGCCTTCTCCGAAGGCTTTGGAGGTGATTTTGAGGCCGGGGGCGGCTTGGCGGCGCTTGTATTCGTTGCCGGTCACGCGGCGGATGACTTCGGCGGCCACGGCCCGGGAATGGCCCATGGCCTCGATTTCGGCCAGGCTTTTGCCGTCTTCCACAAAGGCTTCCAGGATGGCGTCCAGGACGTCGTATTCCGGCAGGTCGTCCGAGTCTTTCTGGTCGTGGGCGAGTTCGGCCGAGGGGGGTTTTGCCAAAATGTTTTTGGGGATGACCTCGCTGTTTCGGTTCAGGTGGCGGCACAGGCTGTACACCATGGTCTTGGGCACGTCGGAGATGACGGCCAGCCCGCCGTTCATGTCGCCGTACAGGGTGCAGTACCCCACGGCCAGCTCGCTCTTGTTGCCCGTGGAGAGCACAAGGGCGCCGGTGCTGTTGGAAAAGGCCATGAGGATCACGCCCCGGATGCGGGCCTGGACGTTCTGGAAGGTGACGGAGCCCGGAGGGGCCTGGATCAGCCCGGAAAGCTCCTGGGCAAAGGCCTGGTACAGGGGCTGGATGGGCACGATGTGAAAGGCCACGCCCAGGTTTTCGGCCAGCTCGCGGGTGTCGGTGAAGTTGTCCGGGGAGGTGAACTCCGAGGGCATGAACAGGGCGGTGACGTTTTGCGGCCCCAGGGCGTCGGCGGCCACGCAGAGGGTGATGGCGCTGTCTATGCCGCCGGACAGGCCCACCACGGCTCCGGAAAACCCGCACTTGACCACGTAGTCCCGGGTTCCGGTCACCAGGGCGCCGTATACCATTTCCTCGTCGGTTTCCGGCTCCGGGGCCAGCGTGCCTGTTCCGGTTTCCGTGTCAAAGACCACCAGGTCCTCGGCGAAGACCGCCCCCCGGGCGGCCAGGGAGCCGTCCGGCAGGTGAACGGACGAGGCCCCGTCGAACACCAGGGAGTCGTTTCCCCCCACCTGGTTCACGTACAGGGCCGTCATGGAGTGCTTTTTGGCCAGGTGGGACATGAGTCCGTGGCGGAACCGGGCCTTGCCCGCGTGAAAGGGGCTCGCCGCGATGTTGATGAGGACCCGGGCCCCGGCATCGGCCAGGACCTGGATGGGGTCCCAGTCATAGAGCTGTTGGGCGAAGAGGTCCGGATCGTTCCAGGCGTCCTCGCAGATGGTGATCCCCAGGGCCAGGCCCTTGTATTCGAACACCGAGGCGGTCCGGCCCGGGGTGAAGTACCGGGCCTCGTCGAACACGTCGTAGGTGGGCAGAAGCCTCTTCCGGACCCGGTGGAGGACCTTTCCGTCCTCAAAGAGCACGGCCGCGTTGGCTGCGGGCTTGCCCGGGCCGGGGAAGGGCCGGGGCAGGCCCGCCACCACCCCGATGCCTCGGATGGCCCCCATGAGCCGCGCAAGGGACGCCTCGCACTCCCGGAGGAAATCCTGGCGTTCCAGGAGGTCCCGAGGCGGGTATCCGCACACGGAAAGCTCCGGGAAGACCACCAGGGAACACCCCCGCTCCCGGGCGGCCCTGGCCTGGCGGGCGATCTTCTCCTCGTTGCCGGCAAAATCCCCGATAACGGGGTTCACCTGGGCCAGGGCGATCTTCATGGCCGGCCCCCCTCCCCTTGTCAACCGCGCTTCTCGATGGGCACGTAGTGGGTCTGCTCCGGTCCCGTGTAGATCTGCCGGGGACGGACGAGCTTCCAGTTGGGGTCGTCGTGGTCTTCCTTCCACTGGGCGATCCATCCCGGGAGCCGGCCGATGGCGAACATGACCGTGAACATGTTGGTGGGAATGCCCAGGGCCCTCAGCACGATGCCCGAGTAGAAGTCCACGTTGGGATACAGGTTGTGGTCCACGAAGTACGGGTCTTTCAACGCCACCTCCTCCAGGCGCATGGCGATGTCCAGGAGGGGGTCCTTGCGGTTCAGCTTGGCCAGCACGATGTCGCAGACCTTCTTCATGATCAGGGCCCGGGGGTCGTAGGTCTTGTACACCCGGTGGCCGAAGCCCATGAGGCGGAAGGGGTCATTCCGGTCCTTGGCCCGGGCGATGAACGGCTCGAAGTCCCCGCCATTGATTTGAATCTTTTCCAGCATCTCGATGACCGCCTGGTTGGCTCCTCCGTGGAGCGGCCCCCACAGGGCGGTGATGCCCGCGCTGATGGCCGCATAGAGGTTCACCCGGGCGCTTCCCACCAGGCGCACGGCGCTGGTGGAGCAGTTCTGCTCGTGATCCGCGTGGAGGATCCAGAACACGTTCAGGGCCCGGATGAGGTCATCGTCCAGGGCGTAGGGCTTGACCGGGGTGTTGAACATCATGTTCAGGAAGTTGGCGCAGTAGGACAGGTCCTGCCGGGGATAGACCACCATATGGCCCAGGGAGATCTTGTAGGACATGGCGGCCATGGTGCGCATCTTGGACAGCAGCCGGGTCACCTGGACGTTCAGTTCCTCGACCCTCGACAGGCCCTCCAGACGGGGGTAGAAGCTCCTGAGCGCGTTCACCATGGAGGACAGGATGCCCATGGGGTGGGCTTCCCGGGGGTAGTTGGAGAAGAACGTGCGCATGTCCTCGTGGACCAGGGAATGGTCGTTCAAGAGGACCGAGAAGCCGTTCAACTCCTGGGAACTGGGGAGATGGCCGTTGATGAGGAGATACGAGGTTTCCACGAAGGTGGATTTTTCAGCCAGCTCCTCCACGGGGATGCCCCGGTAGCGCAGGATGCCCTGCTCCCCGTCCATGAAGGTGATGGCGCTGCGGCAGGCTCCCGTGTTGGCGAACCCGGGGTCAAAGGTGATGTATCCCGTTTTGTTGCGCAGCGAGGAGATGTCGATGCCCTTTTCCCCTTCGCTGCCGGTGATGACGGGCAGCTCGATGGTCTTGCCGCCCACGATCAGGGTCGCGGTCTCCCGGCCTTCCATCGTTTTGGTATCGTCTTTCATGCTCTTGTTTCCCTTCCTCAAATGCGCGGCCCGAGGCCGCGAAAAGGCAAACCTATTGTTTAGCCCAAACCCGCCGGAGCGTCAACGCCTCCTGGAGGGGATGCAAAGCTTTTCCCAAAGCGCATCCTTGTAAAAAAAAGGATTTGGGTTTATGAAAAAATATTTCAGGATCCGCAGTACGAAATGGAGAGACAGGCCCTTGGAAAAATCATCCATGCCGCCCCCCGCCCGGGACGCTGGAGCCCTGACGGGCCGGATCCGGGAGGGCCGGGAGCTTTTCGAAAGCCTGGAAGATTTCCTGGAGGGGGAAGCCGCCTCCTGCCGGATCTCCCTGTGGGGAACGGTGTCCGAGGCTGTTGTGGCGGTCCTGGACCCGGTCCAGGGGGTATACGCCACCACCCGGGTGGAAGGCGCCTGGGAACTGGCCTCTTGCACGGGTTTCCGGACCCTGCGGCAGGACGCCCGGCCAGGGCTGGCCCTGTGGGCGGTCCTGGCCCAGGCCGGGGGCCGGGTGGCCGCTGGCCGGCTGTTCCCCGGAACCCGGGCCGTATCCGTGGCCTTTTCGGCCCGGGAGCTGCCCGGCCCGGACCTGGCCGACCCGTGGCTCTGGCCGCCGGCCTGAAACAAGAAATGGATCCTTGCGGGAAAACCCGTTATCTTTCCCAACGAGAACCCATCTCAAAAAAAATTTCGCTCATTCGCAATGGAAATCTTTTTTGAGATAGGTTCCAAAGAGCGCCCAGGAGGACGGATGAACATTTCCACCACCCCATCGGCCCAAAAAAAGGCCCGGCCCGCAGACGGCAAACTGGGATTCGGCCAGGTCTTCACGGACCATATGTTCCTCATGAATTACGATCCGAAACAGGGATGGCGCGACGCGCGCATCGTGCCCTACGGCCCCCTCGCCCTGGACCCGGCCACCATGGTGTTCCATTACGGCCAGGCCATCTTCGAGGGTCTGAAGGCCTACCGCACCCCCGCGAACGCCGTCCAGCTCTTCCGGCCCATGGCCAACCTGGAGCGTTTCAACCGTTCCGCGGACCTTCTGTGCATCAAGCGCTTTGACGCGGAGTTCGCCCTGTCGGCCATCAAAAAACTCGTGGACCTGGAGCGGGACTGGGTGCCATCGGCTCCGGGGACCTCCCTGTACATCCGACCCTTCATCATCGCCACGGATGCCTTTCTGGGCGTCAGGGCCTCGGCCACCTACCTCTTCGCCGTCATCCTGTCCCCCGTGGGAGCCTACTACCCCGAGGGCTTCGCGCCGGTGAAGATCTGGGTGTCCAAGAGCCACGTCCGGGCCGTCAAGGGAGGCGTGGGCGAGGCCAAGACCGCAGGCAACTACGCGGCCAGCCTCCTGGCGGGCGAAAAGGCGCATGACCAGGGATACACCCAGGTGCTCTGGCTGGATGGGGTGGAGCGCAAGTTCGTGGAGGAAGTGGGCTCCATGAACATCTTCTTCATCATCAACGGCGAACTCACGACCTCGGCCTTGAA
>JAHJUF010000136.1 GCA_018829095.1 Pseudomonadota bacterium
CGGCGCTACGACCTCATCCCCAACCTGGTGGAGACCGTGAAGGGATACGCGGCCCACGAAAGGGAGGTCCTGGTGGCCGTGACCGAGGCCCGGGCCCGGGTGGGCGGCGCCCAGAGCATCCCCGACAAGATCGGGGCCAACCAGGAACTCACCTCCGCCCTGTCCCGCCTTTTGGTGGTGGTGGAGCGCTACCCGGACCTCAAGGCCAATGTGAACTTCCTCCGCTTCCAGGATGAGCTGGCCGGCACGGAAAACCGCATCGCCGTGGAACGAAAGCGCTACAACGACGCGGTCCGGGCCTTCAACGTGAAGATCCGCTCCTTCCCCACGAACTTCATCGCCGGCATGTTCGGATTTGAAAAGGCCGAGTTCTTCGAGGCCCCCCAGGAGGCCAAGGAAGCGCCCAGGGTGAAGTTCTGATCCGGACCGGTCAATAATAAAGGGTCATCGTGCGGTGGCCGGGCCGGGCGCGGTATTCGCCGTCCCGGCCCAGGACCATGCATAGGGGCTCCACCCGCCCTCCGGCTCCGAAAGCCGCCGGGCGAAAATTCCCAGGGCCTCATCGTCGGCCCTCACCACACCAGCCGGGCGTTTTCCGCGGCCCAACCACAGGTTTTCCGCACTTCCTCCATGGCCCCTCCCTGCGCCGGAAAGTTCCCGCGAGGACACCCCGGGGGCCGGGTGCGGCGCGGGCCCGGACGCCTGTTTCCCGGGTTTCCCTTGACCGGTGGCCCGGGGGGATGAGATAGTACCATAAGGAAATTTCTGTTTTTTTGCAGGCGAAAGTGCATTCCACCGGCCTCCAGGGCCGGGACGAAAGGCACCCTGATCCATGGCTCCCCTCGTCACCACCGTTACCCGGGCGGCAAGACGGCTGGTCCGGACCATCTGGCAGTCCCAGGACCTCAAGATGCGCCTGGGGGAAGTGCTGGTGGCCCGGGGCCTGGTCACCCGCCGTCAGCTCCGGGAGGCCCTGGATCTCCAGACGGACCGGTATTTCCGCATCCACAGTTCCGAGCCTCTGGGCCGCCTCATTGTGGAAAAGGGGTTTGCCACGGAAGCCGAGGTGGTGGACGCCATCCGGGCCCACTACCGCATCCCGGCCGTGGCCCTGGACGAGGACCTGGGGGAACTGGTGCGCCTGCGCCGGGAAATCCAGGCCGCCAGCCCCGTGCGCCTGCCTCTTTGGCTCCAGTCCATGGCCGGGGTCACCGTCCTGGTCCTGGGGGCCTGGCTTCTGACCGCCGCCCTGGTGGACCGGGACACCCGGGGCCAGGTCGCCGGCCGGATGGCAACGGGTCAAGCTGCGGCGGTCCTGTTGTCCGAGCGGGCCGGGGACTGGCTCCTGGCCGGGGACCGGGACGCCCTTTTCTCCCTGGCCGAGGCCTCCGTGGCGGCGGGTGGGCTGGAATACGCGGCGTTCCTGGACACCCAAGGCGGAGTGGTGGCCCGGGCGCGGTCTCCCCAACCTGCGGGGAAGCCCATTCCGGGCTCCCTGGAGGACCTGTCCATGACCCTGGAGGGCGGAGGCCTTGCCGGGGACGATGGCCGGACCCATCTTTATACACAGACCCTGGCCCTGGGCTTCAGGGTTTCGGTGCTGGCCCGGCCGGTGTTCGCAGGGAGGGCCAAGGTGGGCCAGGTGCTCCTGGCCATGGACCTGGAGGCTGTCCGGGCCCAAGGGCGATGGGTCAAGCTGGCCCTGGCCGGGCTCCTGGGGGGCCTGTGGCTGGCCGGGGTCCTGGGGGCGCTTCTTTTGGCCCGGTTCCATGTCCAACGGCTGAACCGGCTGGCCGAGGCTGCCAACGCGGCGGCCCGGGGCGACCTGCGCAGCCGCTTGCCCTACCTGGGGGTGGACGAGATCAGCGATCTGGCCCGGTCCCTGGACCATATGACCCAGGCGGTCCAGGCCCGCATCCTTTCCCAGGACTCTTTTGGCCGCCAGGTGGGGCCCGAGGTCCTGGAAAAAGTCCTGGGCAGCCCCCATAGCCCCTGGGTTCGAGGCCGCCGGGCCTCGGCCACGGTCCTGGCCTGCGACGTGGCGGCCCTTTCGGACCTGCTGGAAACCCTGCCCCCGGAGCGGGTGGTGGAGGGGCTGAACGCCGTGGTGGCCGAGGTCGCCCGGGCGGTGCGGAAAGCCGGGGGGTACGTGGAGCGGGGGGCGGGATGTGTGGTCATGGGCCTGTTCGGGGTTCCGGCCGCCTCCGAGACCCACGGCACCCAGGCCGCCCGGGCCGCCCTGGCTGTGATGCAGGCGCTTTCCGACTCCCCGGACCCCGTGGCCCGGGCCACCTCGGTGGGCATCAGTTCCGGTAGCGTGGTCACGGGTTTCGTGGGCTCCGAGGACGACCCCCTGGAATACTCCGTGTCCGGGGCCTGCGTCCGAGAGGCCAGGACCCTGGCCCTGGCCGCAGACACGGGCCGGATCCTGATCTCGGCGGACACGGCGGGCTTATTGGCGGACGGCTTTGTCCTGACCCTTTGCCAGGGCGGGGGATTCCTCCTGGAAGAAGAAAAATGATCCCGCCTGGCGCGGCATGCGATTTTTTGGGAAAAACTCTTTTGGATTTGATATCCTATTAGGAGCAGACTTTATCAGGCCCTTGGAAAATGCCATTTCGTCCTTCATCGTGGGGAAACGGCCATGAAAAATCGGATGTTCCGCCTGCGGGGTTCCCACTCCCGGGCTCACTCCCTGGGATGGGCCACCGCCCTGGCCCTGGTCCTTTTCCTGGCCGTTCCGGCCGCCGGGGAGTTCTATAGGTATGTGGATGAGAACGGGCAGGTCCATTTCGTGGACGATCCGGCCCAGATCCCGGACCAGGCCCAGGAGGATCTGACCCGCTACCAGGAACAGTTCGACCACCTGCCCCTGCCCGCACGCATGGAAAAAAAGGAAGAGGAGAGCGAGGCCCGGAACGAGCGCATGAACCGGACCCGGACCCAGGTTCACCTGGGGGACTTCCGGGAAACCCGCATCGAGGTGAACGGAAACCAGGTGCTGGTTCCCGTGGAGTTGAAATACAAGGGCCGGGCCGTGGTGGGGAAACTGGTCCTGGACACGGGGGCCGAGTCCATGGTCATTCACACGCCCCTGGCCGTGGCTCTGGGCCTGGACGATGTGGAGCCCGCCATCATGGGCGTGGCTGGCGGCGGGGTGGTTCAGGTCGGCCTGGGCGTGTTGGCCTCGGTGCAGGCAGGGCCCCACAAGAAGGAGAATCTCCAGGTCCTGGTTGTGCAGCACCAGCCCGGCCCTTCCGATTACGAGGGCCTTCTGGGCATGAATTTTTTGAAGGGCCTGGACTACACGGTGGACTTCGAAAAAAAAGTCATCCGCTGGCGGAACTGACGGCCCGGCCCCGCCAACCCTCCCCGCGTTCTGAAAAAACCTTTCCCATCCATGGAGACGTCATGAGGTCTTTTCCTCTTTTCGCCGCCCTTTCGGCCGCGGTTCTTCTCCTTGCGCCCGGGGCCCGGGCCGAGTTCTACAAGTACAAGGACGACAGCGGACAGGTGCATTTCGTGGACGACCTTTCCCGGGTCCCCCCGGAGTACCAGGACCAGGTGAACCAGTACGGACGCAAGAAGCAGGAGATCCCCGCCCGGATCGTCCGGTCCATGGACTGGGGCGGCATGGGAAAGAAGGCCCTGGTCAAAACCATCATGAAGCACAAGGGCGCGGAGGTGGAGGCCTGGCTCATCCTGGAGTTCCTCTCCGAGCCCGCACCCGGGGCCCGCCCGTTCGGGGCACCCCGGGAGGAGCGCAATGTGAGCCCCTTCCGGGAGACCCTGGTGAGCGGGTCCTGCAAGAGGCTCCTGAACCTGGAGCGGGACGACCTGAGGCCCTTTGCCCTGGAGTTTTTCGGCAAAACCCTCCGGGGGGAGACATGCAACATCGAGTCCATCCAGGTGGGGGATTACGTCCGGGCCAACTGCCCGGTGGTCTTCGTGGCCGATTCGGACCCCCAGATTTCCGGCATCCTGGGCACTTGCCTCCTGGAGGACGTGAAACACCAGGTGGATTACGAACGCCAGTTGGTGACCCTGGGGGAGTGAACCATGATCAAGACCCGGTGGAAGCCCCTGGCCGAGATCGAGGAAGGCCTTGCCTCCGCCCGGCGGGTGGCGGTGTTCTCCTGCGGGTTCTGCGCCAACCTCTGCGGCACGGGTGGTACGGCGGGCCAGGCCGCCATGGAGGGACTCCTTCGGTCCTGGGGCCGGGAGGTCACGGCCTCGGCCTGCCTCAACGGCTGCTGCCTGGGCCAGGTCATGCGCCAGGCCGTGGCCCTGTATCTCGACCCGGTCCGGGACCGCACCGACGCCCTGGTGCTGGTTTCCTGCGCCGGGGGGGTGAAGTCGGCGATCCTGGCCAATCCCGGCATGCCCGTGGTGACCGCCCTGGACTCCCTGGGCTCCGAGGCCATGTGGGATACGGACCACCCCGTGGCCACCAGCCTGTGCGTGGGCTGCGGCCAGTGCGTCCTGACGCTCACCGGCGGCATCTGCCCCCGCACGGCCTGTCCCCGGGGCCTTCCCTACGGCCCCTGCCGGGACTTCCCCCGGGAGGGCGGCCCCTGCGCCAACGCCCCGTCCCGCCTCTGCATCTGGGCGCAAATCCTGGAAAACGCCGATCCCAAGCATCTTGAAGCCCTGAGAAAGCTCCACCGCCAAAGGAACGGCGAGCCCCCCTTCATCCCTGTCCCCCCCCAGGCCCTTCCCCAACGGGCCCGGAGCCTCACGGGCCGCCTCCTGGCCCTGACCGGCCGATTCGACTGGCTGGTGCGTTTGGTGAAATAGGAACCCGGGCAGCCGCCATTCCTTCAGGTCGTCCTATATGATGGTGATGCAATAAGTCAGGAATCTCCCAAACCCGTCCTTCCGTCGAAGGCCGGAATCCAGTTTTTTCCCTGCGTTACAAAAGACCATGGATCCCGGCTCCCCGTTTTTGCGAGGACAGGCTTCCCCGGGAGGACGGCTTGTTGCAGGGCCATCATATCGCCCTCGATTTTTTTTTGGACACGGATTCCCGGCAAGGAAACGTGTGCAAGGAGGGTGGAGCAGTGGCAGGCAAGAAGCAGCTGGCTGGGCATCTTGACGGGGGAACGGAGGGAGGCCGCAGGCCAGGCTGGGGCAAGTGCGACGCTATCATCAAGAATCCCTTGCTACCCGAAGAAAGATAATTTGTAAGCGTTCAGGGGGTAGTAGGCC
>JAHJUF010000137.1 GCA_018829095.1 Pseudomonadota bacterium
CAGGCGATCCTTCAGTTCCAGGGGCAGCACCGCTTCCAGGGACCAGGAAAGCTCGGAGAACCAGCCCCTGGACCCGGCTTCATAGTCGTAGAACATGGCGTCCCCCTGGTACCGGATTTCGGTCCCCGTCCAGACCTTCCGGCCCGGGAACCCGAAACCCCGGGCCGTGACGGACACCCGGCCGGGCCCCTCCGCGTACCGGACCCGGGTGGAGGCGAACTCCCGGTCCAGGGTCACCACCAGGCGCGTCACCTGGGGCCTCATGCAGAGCTGGTTCCGGAACACCTCGTAAACCGGCCGTCGGCTGAGGAACGCCCCGGTCGCCACCACGGCCACGCCCACCAGGACCCAGGCCGCCACGGGCCGCCGGAAGTGGGGGGCGTGGGGTTCCTCTTCTTGCCCGGGTATCCGGAGCACCCAGTAATACAGGACCTGGGCCGTCACCAGGATCACCCCCCCGGACCAGAGGCAGTCCGTGAAAAAATGCGCCCCCTGGATGATCCGGGCTGCGGACAGCATCCCTCCCAGAACCACCCCCAGGCCGACACCGGCGGCGGCCAGCTTTTTGTTCCGCCTCCAGGCGAACCCCAGGGACACGAACACGAAGCCCATGGTGCAGTGGCCGCAGGGAAAGGACTGGCCCTTGCCCGGAATGCCCGGGGACAGGGGGCCCCGGTATTCCCACTGGCCGCCGAACTGGGAGATCTCCGCAGGACGGGGCCGGCCCCAGTAGGGCTTCAGGACGCCATTCACCAGGACCCCGGCCCCCAGGATGACCGTGAGGGCTGTCAGGGCCGCCAGGGAGCGCCAGGA
Organism: Pseudomonadota bacterium; assembly: GCA_018829095.1. Classification (GTDB taxonomy): domain Bacteria; phylum Desulfobacterota; class Desulfobacteria; order Desulfobacterales; family Desulfatibacillaceae; genus JAHJUF01. Next base: position 814 of record JAHJUF010000137.1, read on the forward strand.
GGCCAGGCAGGCAAACTGGAAGGACCCGGCCCAGGCCAGGATGGCAGCCAGGGCCAGGACCAGCCCCGGGATGGTGCCGTACTCGTAGAGGAATTTCCACGGCTGGGTCCGGCCTAGAGGGAACCCCGCAGCTGGATCGTAAAACCAGGAGGTTATGGATAGGTCCAGGTCCAGGACCTGGGCGGCCAGGGTGGCGGCCAGGAGAAGGGCCAGGGTGCCGGACACCGCCAGGACGCTCCCTGGACGGGTGCGCCTCTCCCGAGTGGAGGGGGCCTCGCTCATGACGCGTCCCTCAGGGGCGCGAGGAAGCGCAGATAAAGGTAGAACCTGCCCACGGTGAGCCTTTCCCCGAGGGAGAACCCCTGTTGTTGGAAGGCCCGGGCCAGGACGTGGCCCGATGCCCTGGGCACGATCCTGGGGATCACGGTGTCGTCAATCAGGATGTGGACCTCTCCGCCCGGCGTCACCACCCGGGCCGCCTCAGCGGCCAGGGCGTCCGGGTCCACGCAGTGGACCGCCCCCAGGCTCGTCACCTGGTCGAAGCTTTGGTCCGGAAAGGGGAGCCGGGCCATGTTGCCGCACACCAGGGAGCAAGCCGGGGAAAACCGGCCCGCCCGGGCCAGCATGTCCATGGACAGGTCCAGGCCCACGCAAAGGGAAAACCGGTCCCCGAGCATCCCTCCGAGCACCCCGGGCCCGCAGCCCAGGTCCAGGAGCCGGTTGCCCCTCTTTACCCGGGCAAGGAACAGGTCCTCGCCAAACCGCATGAACGGCCTGGGCGCGCCGTACACCCGGGAAAGAGCCCCGTAAAACGGCCGGGCCACGGCATACCGGCAGGCCAGGCCCTCCAGCAGGTGGGCGGCCAGCATCACGGCGTCCTGGGTTTTGCCCATGGGGGCTGGCCTCCAAGGCCTGGGTTCGAAAGGCCGGCATCCGGTCCGGGGGGCCGTCACCCGTTGAGATCCTCCTGGACCCGGGTCAGGAATTTTTCTCTGAACGCCGGGCCTCTTCCCACGGCCCTCCATTTCCCCTCATCCAGGAGAGCCGGGATGGCCCGGGCTGCTTCCGGGTCCGCTTCTTCCATGGACCTTTTCATCACCTCCCCGGCCTCGGCTTTTCGCCCGTCCCTTCAGAGCACCACAGCGTAAGCCCATCCCAGGGCAGGGTCCTTGGGCGCTGAGTCGTGCCAGGACTCCAGGCAAGGGGCGCAAGTCGGGGAATGGGAGCGCGTCAAGGGATGCATGGAGGTCCTTTTGCAGGGGAAAAGGGATTCGGGGTCCAGGCTTGAAAAACCACGGCGGGCAGGGGGTTGTCAACGGGGAAGGGGGCTGTCCGGGCTTCAGTCCTTTTCCTTCTTCCCCCTGGAGGCGGAGAAACTCGGGGTCACGGCCCGGGAGATTTTGTCCATCACTACGGTGAGGGTGCCCCGGCGGCAAGTGATCCGGACATGGCGGTCATCCACCGGGGAGGGGAGCTCCACCGTCCGCTCAAAGGTCCCGCTGGGGCGCTCCATGCGGAGATAGGTGCCGGCCTTGCTCTTGCGGTCCGGCTTTCTGACGCCCCGGATAGAGAGGTAGTCCCCGGAGATGAAGATTTCCACGTCCCGGGAAGCGATGCCCGGGAGGTCCACCTTGAGGGTGATGCGCACAGGGCTTTCCCATAGGTCCACATCCGGGCAGAAACGGCTTTCCTCGCTGCAGGGGGTGGCGGGGGAGGGCTGGGCCGGGCGGGGAAGCTCGGCGAACAGGCGGTCGAAGAGATGATCGAGGTCCGCTGGAAATCCGCGGGTCCCTCCCTCTTTTTTGGTGTCTCCGAAGTCAGGCATGGCAATGACTCTGCTCGGCGTAGACCTGCTCTTGGTCCGAAAGGCCGCGCTGGCAAGGCGGCGTTACCGGCCTGATACCTCTGGGTTAAGGGCTGTTTCCAAAGAGGATTTCTATTGCGATGGGCTGCAAATTCCCATGGCTGCATCAGCGAAGAAAAAAGGGTCCTCAACGTGGCCCTGCCACGCCTGCGGCCCTTTCCCCCCCCGCTTCCCTGCTTCCTTGCCCTATAATTTTTCGCTCCATCTCATGACGAAATCCTTTTTGGAAACAGCCCCTATTCACGACAATCTTGAAATATAAAGAAAACCTGATTCAAATTAATCCCTTTCCCCTGCCTGTCAAGGACGGGAACGGGGCCGCCGGAAGGATATTCAGGGCCTGTTCCGGCAGGGAGAGAACAAATTCCCAGAGTATTGACATCCCGGGGCGGCAAAGGGCGAGGATGGATGCTTGAGCCTTGACCGCACAAGGTTTCTATGGTCTTTTGAAGCCCTTGGAATCCCCTCCACCCGCCGGGGGGGACCGATTCCGCAGCCCTCTTTGACCCGGAAAAAAACTGGACGCCGATCATGACCCTCCGACCCAAAAGCGTTTTCGCCCTTATCCTTTGCGCCCTGGCCTGCCTGGCGTCCGCGCCGGAAGTGGCCGCCGAGGCCAGCATCACCTGGAAGATGGCCACCCTGGCCCCGGAGAACATCGGGTGGGCCCGGCACATCAAGGAAACGGTCATGCCCGCCATCATGAAAACCACGGGCGGCGACCTCTACATCAAGGTGTACTGGGGCGGGGTCATGGGGGACGACGAGGACGTGATCCGGAAGATGGAACAGGGCATCCTCCAGGGCGCGGGTCTCACGGCCCAGGGGACCACCCAGATGGTCCCGGAAATGTCTGTCGTGTCCCTGCCGTTTCTGTTCAACAACTACGAGGAGGTGGACTACATCAAGGAAAAGATGACCTCCACCTTCGACCTGCTTATCCAAAAGCGGGGATATTCCCTCCTGGCCTGGACGGACCAGGACTTTGACGAGGTCTTTTCCCTGAAGTACGACATGTCCCGGCTGGAACACTACGCCATGAGCCGCATGGTCCAGTGGAACGGGCCCCTGGAGAATGAGCTTCTCCGCGAACTCGGAGCCACAGTGGTGCCCGTGGACGTGCCGGACCTGAGCCAGACTGTGCGCCGGGGCCTGGTGGACGCGGCCATCGGCCCGGGGGTCTGGGTCGTGGGGGCCCAACTTCACAACATCGTGAAATACGTCAGCCCCATCCGCATCCGGTACGGCCCGGCCACCATCGTGGTGACCCAGCAGGTCTGGGCCGAGCTTCCCAAGGTTCACCAGAAAGAGTTTTTTGCCCAGCGCCAGGGAATCATGGAACAGTTCTGCCGGGATGTGCGGGTGGACAACGAAAAGTACCTGAACGCCATGCTCGAGTACGGGGTTGTCAAGGTGGAGATGAAGCCCGAGGACCTGGCCCTCATGAAGGAAAAGACGAGGAAGATCTGGGACCGCATGGCCGGGGTGCTCTATCCCCGGGAGGTCCTGGACGAGCTTCTGGGCCATCTCAAGGACTACCGGGCCGCCCATCCGGGGTCCGGCTCTTAGCAGGCTGTTTGTATTCCGTTCCCAAGACCCATCTCCCCCCCCTTTTCGTTGCAGCCCATCGCGGCAGAAAAGATTGGGGAGGTGGGTTTTTTGTGGCCATTGTGACGACCTGAAGAGAATGCTCGGCCCAGAACGACAAGACCTCTGACAATGGCTTCAATGCCTGACCCCCAGGCGGGAGGCTTCTTCCCGGACCCGGACAAAGAGATCCCGCACCTGTTCGGCGGCCCGGGGCTCCGAAGCCAGGTCCTGAAACTCCTTTTCCCGGGCCATGAGGGACCGCAGCAGGTGGAGGTCCCCCGGGTCCCGGGCCCGGAAAAGCCCCCGCACCAGAACCTGGATCACGGATAGCAGAAGCGTCATGAGGTCCCTGGACTCCGGGGTACGGAAGATCTCCGAGCGGGGATCGGAATACTCGGCCAGGGCGGACAGCAGCACGGTCCGGGCTGTGCGGCCTCCGGCCAGGGCCAGGAGGATGTAGATCTCCCGTTCCAGGAGAATGAGGTACTCCCAGGGGTGCTCCCGGTTTTTTTCCGGGGCCTTCAGCTCTCCATGAATGGCCCGGACCTTGCGATAGAACCGCTCCCTCTCCCCAGCCAGAAGACCCGTCACAAAAGCCGAGGCCTCGGTGTCCAGCCCGGCGCGCACGTCCAGCACGCCCTCGGGGGTATGCTGAATGTCGTCTTCAAGCTCCTGGTTGAAAGTCCTGACGAGCACGTTCATGAGCATGAGGGCGTTGCGGTCGGAGAACTGGACCCGGTCCGGGTCCCGGAGGAGGTCCTCGAACAGCACCGTCAGGGCGTGGCGCCGCTCCCCCATGGAATCCATGAGGAGCTTGAGCCCGTTCAGCATGGCGATGCGGTCCCGCCGGCGGATGTGGTTCTTCAGGTAGTACCAGAGGAACTTGAAAACCTTTTTTTCGTGCCTGCGAAAGGCGGGGGCGCTTTCCGTGAACCAGGACCGGACAAAGCGCCCCTCCTCGTCGAAGCAGCCCTCCAGGAGCGTCACCAGTTCCCCGGCGTCCTGGATGGTGATGGCGAAGTCCCGGGCGATGGTCTCATGATCCGTCAGGTCGAACTTCTCCGCATGGTGCATGAGGGTGTTCACCTTGGCCTTGGTGGCCGCCCTCTGCTTGAAGAACCCCGCGAGCGATGCCAGGGTCTCCTCGGCGGGACGTTCGAAATCCCCGTCATCCATCCTGGCCCCGATGGAATGTTCCCCGTATTCCAGCCTGTCCAGGACCTTGTCCGACACCCGGTCCAGGCGGGTTTCCACGCTGCCGTAAACATCCAGCAGGAGGGACTCGGTATGGAAGGCCATGTCTCCGCCGCATCCGGCCGTAGGGTTGACCTCGATCTGCTCCAGGAGTTCCGAGGCAAGGCCGATGCGGTCTGCGGCCTCCAGGGCCCCCTGGTAGGCGAAATCCGTTCCCCACAGCCCGTCCAGCACCCGGGCCGTCTTTTGGGAGTCCCGGCCCCAGCACTCCACGGCCAGGCGGGCGAGGTCGGCCTGCTGGCGGGTGGGGTGGACCGAGGCGTCTGCGGAGATGAGCCAGCGGACGTTGTTCAGCTCCAAGGGGGGGCGGATCAGGGTCTTTCTCAGTTTTTCGAAGGCGAAGATGGCCTCGTACACGCTGGGGTATTGGCACAAAAGCGCCTGGGAGGAGGCCTGGCGCATCATGGACTCCACCTGAACGGCCAGGGCCTGGATGGCGCTGGCTTTCTGGCCGTTCACGGCGGCCAGAAGCAGCAGGTTGGGGTCTCCGGCGGCCTTTTGCCGGGCCTCGGGGGACATACGGAAAAGAAAGGAAAGGTACCCGGCCAGGGCTTCCAGGGCGGCTTCCATGCTTCGGCCCACCTGGGGATCGGACACCCTGGTGGACGCGTACAGGCTGGTGATGCCCGCATCGGCCAGGGTGTTGGCTGCCCGGCGGAAGTGATCGCTCATTCCCCGGCCGCTCCCGGCCCGGCGGGCCATGGCCTCTACTCCGGCCAGATCCAGGCGCAGGGGGCCGAAGAGGATGATGAAGTCCTCCCGGACCTGGTTTTCCTCATACCGGTCCCCGGGCCGCCCCCGATGGCGGATCAGGATGGCCCCGTCATGTTCAGCCATGCAGTCCAGGCGGTCCAGGGTTTCCAGGACCTGGGTGGCGTCCCCCTCCCCCCGTCCAGGGGTGGGGTTTTTGGCCTCGGAGACGAAATCCGCCACCGTGGTCATGTAACGCAAAAGGGTGGATCGCCAGGCGTCCAGGAGGCTTTCCTCCTGGAGGAGGATTTCCAGAAGGCCCGGGGGGGGAGCCCTGTCCGGCGGAGGCGCCTGGGGAGCACCCAGGTCCAGCGGCAGATCCGGGGCCTTGATTCCGGTATCAGGGGATTTGTCCCGGCCCATGGGCTCTTCCTGTTGGAGGTGAAGGGAAAAGCCGCCGCGTTCGTGGCGGAAAACGTTTCATAATAAAACGGAATCCCCCTCTCCTCAAGGCCCCGAACCGTGCCGTTGGTTCCTGGGGGCTGCTCGGCCCCGGCTTTTCTTCTACTCCGGGAGAGGAAGAATCCGACGGATTCCTTCCCCTTTCGGGTTCGGGGCGCTGGGACCGAGCATCGGGTGGCTTCATGGGAAATCCCAGGTAATCTTATCAAAAGGGTTGGAAGAAGGTCAACATGGACGGGAAATGGTATGGCTTGCTCATAAAAATTATGGAAATTCCATAAAATCCGGGAAGGGATCAGGAGGGCCTTTGGAGAGGGCTGTGCCGATAACCTGCTGATATGAATGGAATATCAGAATTTCCAACTTTTCGGCACGTTTTTCGCTCTGTAGAAGGGCAAGCACGAACCCGGTTTGCGGCGGGCCCATCCCCGCGAGAAAAGAGGACGCTCATGGTCACCTGGACCCCGCAATTTCAACCCCCTGAGACCTCCGGCCTGGAGTCCGAGCGCTTTACCGCGCCCGGCCACTCTCTTGTCAAAGCTTCATCAGCCCACCGTTTTGCCCAATACGCAAGGAGCCGGTTCTATAGCCTGTTCCTGTCCTGCGTACCCTCCGGTAAGCTCGCCCCTTACCAGAAGGTGACCATGCGGCGGAAGCTCAAACGATTGGCCCTCCCCACCGGTTTGGTGGTGGCGCTCGTTCTTTATGCGTTCGATGCGCTGAACATGGGGTTGGGACTCTAGGCCCGCAAAAAGGGCAAACCTCCTTCCGCCAATCCGGGCCGTATCGTGCACGATCAGGGGGACCCTCCGAAAGGAGGGTCCCCCGCCTTTTTTTTGCCCCCCTATTTCCAAGACATCCATGTAGCTCCGGCCGCCGCGCCGGATTGACCCCCAGGCCGGATTGGGCTACGTTCGTCAGGGTCCGAGCCGGTCCCCCCGGGCGGACGATTTCTCCTTTCCCTTGCCCATGCCGGGAGCCCATGAGCGACAGCGAACAGAGGCGGTTTCATTTTTGGGCTGTCGTGGCCTGGCTCGGCGGGTGGACGCTTTTCCGCCTCATCTATTCCTCGGGATTTCTCCTGGCCCCGGACGAGACCAACTACTGGCAGTGGGGCCGGCACCTGGCCTGGGGATACCACGACCAGGCCCCTCTCCTGGGCTGGGCCATCGGGATTTCCACCCAACTCTTCGGCCACAACGAAACCGCTGTGCGCCTGCCCTCCATCCTGTCCATGGGAGTGGCTTCGGCGTACATGTGCGCCATGGCCTGGCGGTGGTTCTCCCCCCGGACGGCCTGGGCCGTGGCGCTGCTTTCCCAGGGCGTGCTGGAGTTCAATGTGGGGGGGCTTCTGGCCACCTGCGATGGCCTCCAGGCCGCAGCCTGGGCCGGGGCCTGCTACCACGCGGCCCGGGCGTATGAGGATGACCGCTGGTCCCAGTGGCTGGGGGCCGGGCTGTGGTTCGGGACGGGGATGCTGGCCAAGTACACCATGGTGCTGTTCGCGCCCTCGGTGTTTGCCTACGGCCTTTTTTCCGCCGTTCACCGCAAGCGGCTGGCCGGGGCCAAGCCCTACGTGGCCCTGGGCCTGGGTTCGGCGCTGTTCTTCCCGGTCATCTGGTGGAATTTCCAGAACGGGTTCCAGTCCTTCCGGCACGTGGCCTACATCGGCGGCGCCAACACCGGCTTCTCCCTGCATATCAAATACCTGGGGGATCTTTTTGGCTCCCAGGCGGCGCTCCTCTCGCCCCTGGTGTTCATCCTGATTCTCGCGGCCTGGGTCGCGGCCATGCGGGGGCGCTACCGCCCCGGCCACTGGATCGTGCCCTTTGCGGTCTGGACCTCCTTTCCCATGCTGGGCCTGTTTTTGGCTTTATCGCTCCATACCCGCATTTACGGCAACTGGCCCGGCGCGGCCTACCTCACAGCCACGGTCCTGGCGGCCGCCTTCTACGCGCCGGCAGCCTCTGGCCCGGGCTCGGAACTTCCCCGGCCCCGGCCCCGGTTGTGGAAATGGGCCCTGGGCACGTCCTACGCCTTCACTCTCCTGATCCTGGTCCAGACCGTGTTCCCGGTGCTACCCCTGCCCGTGGCCTGGGACCGGACCGCCACGGAGCTTTCGGGCTGGGATAAGCTGGGCGAGGCTGCCTCGGAAATGGCCTTGGACATGCCCCGGCCGGACAAGACCTTCCTGTTCGGCATGCGCTACCAGGTGGCGTCCGAACTGGCCTTTTACGCCCCGGGCAACCCGGAGACCGTTTCCATCAACCGCTGGAATCGGCCCAATGTGTACGATTACTGGTTCACGGACGAGGCGTTGCTGGGCATGGACGCCGTGGGGGCCGTTACCCGGCATGCGGACATGTATTTCAAGCGCCTGGGCGAAATTTTCGACCGGGTGGACCCGCCGGTGGAACTGCCCATCCGGGAGAGGCGGCCCCTGTGGGGCACGGAAAAGACCGTGAACACCTTTTGGCTGATCCGCTGTTACGGGTTCAAGGGCGGCATCCACTGGCAGCCGCCCAAGGGCTTTGACGTGCGCAAGGGATGAGGATGAGGTTAAGATGAAGAAGACGCGATCCGCCGAGGAGATCGGCGAGGTCCGGGACCGGTTGCTGGCTGCGGCCCTGGATATCCTGGACCAGGAGGGCTTCGAGGCCCTCACCCTGCGCCGCATCGCCAAAAAAACCGGCATGACCGCCCCCAACCTCTACAACTACTTTCCCTCCAAGGACGCCATCTACATCACCCTGGTCATCCGGGGGTTCACGGACCTGAAGGACCGCCTGGTCCGGGCCGTGGAGGGCCAGGCCGACCCCAGGGAACGCGCCCGGGCCCTCACCCGGGCCTATCTTGCATTCGGCCTGGAAAACAGCCCCATCTACGACATCATGTTCACCCGGCGCACCCCCCGGCACAAGGACTACGTGGGCACCCCCCTGGAGAACCTCTCGGAAAAGGAACTCTCCCTTTCCATGGACATCGCGGCCCTGGCTGCGGAAAACGTCCGGGCCTTCTTCGGCCCGGGGGTGGCGGATGATGAGGCCCTCCTGTGGGTCATCCACGTCTGGAGCCTGCTCCACGGCATGATCACCCTGCATCACAGCCAGGTCATGGAATACGTGGTCCCAGACCCCCAATCCACCTACGAGACCCTCCTGGACCGGGAACTGGACCTGGTGGCCTCCCTGGCGCGCAAGGGATGATGGGGTTGGGTGTAAAGGGCGTGTTGCCCCTGCCACCCACGTATTAGTCATTCCTGGATGAATTGCCCGTGGTGCCGGGGAATGGATTTTCGGCTCTGCACCCTGGTACCTGTCCGGCAGGCCGGTAGGGGTGCCCATAGAACCCTTGGGGTGAAAGCCATACTGATGAAGACCTATTGTGCTCCGCACCCCGCCAGCAAGCTGCCGGGGCCACCCATATCTTTGCCATCCGATGAAAAGTTGCCGGTGGCACCCGGCATCCGATGAAAAGTTGCCGGTGGCACCCGGGAAAAATCCAATCCCTTTCGATTTTGGCACTCAAGGGGTTTCTACGAGGTCATCATTTAATGGATGCCGGGGTCACCCAAACCTCCGGGGGTTGTCGGTGGCACCCGCGACTTTTCTACCGCCGAAAGAATGGAACGGCTGTTCCAGGAATCCACCTCCCCGAGAACCCTTGTTGCCTCGGCCGCCGCCCCTGCGGAGTCCTTCAGGCCATGGAGAAGCAGTTCCGCGTACTTCTCATGGGCCATCCATGAAGCGCCGGGCCTGGATAGAACTTCCTCATAGGCCTTCCTGGCGCGTTCCATGGCCAGCGGTTCCCCGGCGAAGGCCAGATTCCGAACTTCTTGTTGAATGAACGTCAAGCGCGTTTTCAAGTCCGATGTCCGGCGGTCAATCAGGCCGCCCAGGGATTTTTCCGCGACTCTTGCCTGTTGCAGCCTGTCCCAGCCGGTGAAGGGCAGGGCTGCAAGGCATTCCTCCATGGTTGCGAGCTTTCCTTGGTCTTCCTTTTTTCGAACCGCCTCGGGAAGCAGGGCCTTGGCCGCCGCCATTATGGAGCAAGCCGCAAGGTAATTGCCCAAAACCCGCATGTGAACATGGTCGAAAAACCATCCCGCACCCGGGATTCCATGGGGTGAGGCAGCTTCGATTTCCTTTTCCGTATCAGCCAGCACCACGCCGGGCCCGGCGGCCTTCCGGAGCATGGAGAGCCCGGCGGAATCCATGCGGAACCGCAAGGCATCGGCATCCCGAGCCGCCTTTAGCTCGGAGAGGGCCCTCGGGTACTCGCCCATGGAAACAAGGCTCTTTCCAAGCTGATAATGCGCCTCGGCATGATCGGGGTCCAGGGAAACGGCTTCCTGGAAAAAGACGGCGGCTTCCCGGGGGTTGTCCTGGGCCGCGAACTTTGCAGCCTTGGCCATGGCCCGGTCAAAGGCCTCGACTTCTTCACGCCCCAGCCGGGGACCGTGGACAGAGGCCATGGGAGCGATGTCCGCAAGGTTGCAGCCGGGAACCCCCAGCACCACGCCCACCCCCGCCCTATGGGCGGAAAAAAGAATGTCGCTGATATTTTGGGAAAACAGGCGATGGATATCGGCCAGGCGTGGATCGGAGGCGGGGAGCTCTGTCGCTTGCATGAGCGCCTCGGTGCTTTTCCCCAGGGCTCCGGGCGCCTTGTGCCTCCAAAAATATAGCGCCCGGCGCAACCTCTTCACCAACTGCCCTGTCCGGCTGGCCGCGAGGGCCTCATGGAGGCGAACCGCAGCCGGGTCATGACCCACCGGAGAAAGAGCGCCATAGGGGCCGACAACCTCATTGTTCCCCACAAAAAGAACCAGAAGATCCGGGGAAAGGTCCTTCAGGATGCATTGAGCCATTGGCAGGAAGGCATTGGAGTTCAGGCCGGAAATGGCCGCATTGACCACCTCGAAGCGTGCGCCAGCATATTGCCTGGAGAGAAGAATTTCCAAAAAACGCGCCATGCCAAAGGCCGGGTCCGGGAAACCGTATGCGGCCGACTCTCCCACCAGATAAACGCGCACAGTGCCTGGCGCCTTCTTGTCCCCCAGGCGGAATGGGATTTGATGGGGAATCATGCCTGGAGGCATTTCCGCAGGGAGGAATCTTTTGATGAAATACGGGTTGGGGACCCAGACATCCTTCTTGTCCGCCCCACTTTTCCGTATCGCGAAATCGGTGGGATGCCCATAGCCCGCCACCCGCAGGGTCACTTCCAGAAGAGCCAACAAAAGGAGAGGACATAGAAATAGGGACGTTGCCGCGAAAAGAATCCGGCGGGCGGGAGGAAGGGGGAGCGAACCCATGAGGCCATGTCCTTTCCGGAAATCCATGTCCAAAGAAATCGGGACTGTATAGGCCATTTTTTTGGTGAGGCAGGGGCACGAAAGGTTTAAGAAATCTTTGGAGTTTCCAGGATTGCTGGACAGTCCCCGTATGCAGCGAAAGCCCCGGTGGCAGGGGGGCGGCAAGCATCGCCGGGATACGAAGGGCAACGGCTCAGGGAAACGGTTTGCTTGTATTCGGATTCCTGTCTGAAGGATGGTTTAATTCTAATCTATGAAGAATTCCAATTCAACCTGTATTTCCCCCCGGGTCCGGCAGGTAGGGTGATTCTTGCGCGGGGGCCAGACAGCCCGGGCCCCCGGAATGACGGGCACAAGGGATTTCTGCTTGTTGCAGGCTCCTCGTCCTTTATCCCCCAATTTTTCCTTGACAGGGAGTCATTTCTGAACTAAGTTAAATTTAACTGGCGTTCAGAGTTGGGCGCCGCGACTCGACAACCTTGGGAGGCTTTCCATGAAACAAGTGACCGTTTTGGGTGGAGCAGGGGCGGTGGGCAGCGTTGCAGCCAAAACCCTGGCCGGGACCCCGGATTTCGACCGGGTGGTGGTGGCGGACATGAACCTTGCCAGCGCGGAAAAGGTCTGCGCGGCCATGCCTTCGGGCAAGGGTGTGCCCATGGCCGTGGATGCCATGGACCCGGCCAGCCTGCTCCGGTCTTTCGAGGGCAGCCAGGTGGTGTTGAACTGCGTGGGGCCGTTCTACAAGTCCGTGAAGACGGTGCTGGGCACGGTGCTGGACGCGGGAATCGACTACGTGGACGTGTGCGACGACGTGGACGTGACCCTGGAGATCCTGGACTGGGACGCCCGGGCCAAGGCCAGGGGCGTCACGGCGGTCATCGGCATGGGCAACTCCCCCGGAGCCACCAACCTTCTCGCCAAGTACGCGGCTGACGCGCTCCTGGACGAGGTCACGGCCGTGGACATCTTCCACGCCCACGGCGGCGAGCCTGTGGAGGGCGCGGGCGTCATCGGCCACCGCTTCCACTGCATGAGCATCGATGTGCCCATGTTTCTGGACGGGAAACTGAAATACGTGAAGTTTTTCGGCCCGGACGGCATCGCCCTGCGCCAGACCTTTGACTTTCCGATACTGGGCGAGGGCATCCCGGTGTACCCCTATCCCCATCCTGAGCAGGTGACCCTGCCCCGGTACATCAAGCTTTCCCAGGTCACCAACAAGGGCACTGTGCTCCCCAATGAATACTACGACCTCACCCGGGACATGTGCGCCCTGGGCCTGGCCTCCCGGGAGCCGGTCATGGTGGACGGCCAGGAAGTGGCGCCCTACGATTTCGCCGTGGCCTACATCCTGAAAAAACGGGAAGAGATCCTCAAGGCCACGGATTTCGGGACCCAGCGGGGCTGTTGCAGCGTGGTGGCCTCCGGGAAAAAGGATGGAAAGTACATGGAGTACCGGTTCCACATGGCCTCCCAGAGCCAGGCCCTGGGGGAGGGCACGGGCATTCCGGCGGCGGGCGGCACCCTGCTCCTGGCCCGGGGCCGGATTTCCCAAAAGGGCGTGTTTCCCCCCGAGGGCTGCATCAATCCCGCGGACTTCATCACCCTGATCCCGGAGATCATGACCCTGGACGGGAAAAAGGAAGGCGGCTCATCCTTCGGCGGCATCATCATCCAGCAGAAGGATGAAAACGGGAACATCACCAACCTGGAAATGTGATCCCATGAAGGCCATCCTCGCGTTCGACCACGGCACCTCGGGCATGAAGGCCGCCCTGGTGACCGCGGCGGGCGAGGTCCTGGGCCACGCGGCCCGGGCCACGCCCACCCAATACCTGCCGGGCGGCGGAGCGGAGCAGGACCCGGAAGGCTGGTGGCAGGCCCTTTTGGAAACCGGCCGGGAACTCACCAGCCAAGGCCTGGCGCATGCCAAGGACATCGCGGGGGTTTGCGTGTCCAGCACCTTTTCCACCACTGTGGCCGTTGACGAGGCAGGCTGCCCCGTGTGTCCGGCCATGACCTGGATGGACGGCCGGGGGGCCCGGCATGTGAAGGCGGCCATGGCCGGGTTCCCCTCCATCCTGGGCTACGGCCTGGGAAACGTGCTCCGGTGGGTGCCCAGGACTGCGGGCGCGCCGTCCCTCTCGGGCAAGGACGACATCGGCCATTTGCTGTACATCCAGCACGAGCGGCCGGATCTGTATGCAGAAACCCGATGGTTCCTGCCCTCCAAGGACTGGTTGAATTTCCGCCTGACAGGGCGGGTGTGCGCGTCCCGGGATTCCATGACGCTCTTCTGGGTCACGGACACCCGGGACCCGGGGAACGTGCGCTACGACCCCGGCCTCATCCGCCGCCTGGGGCTGGATGGCGAAAAGTTGCCGCCCCTGGTGGACTCCGTGGATGTGGTGGGGGAACTTTCGGAGGACGTGGCCCGGGAAATGGGTCTTCCCCCGGGGGTGCCCGTGGTGGCCGGGTCCCCGGACCACCAGTGCGCGGCCGTGGGCGCCGGAGCGGTGGAGGACTTCATGGCCCACCTGTACATCGGCACCTCCTCCTGGCTCCAGTGTCCTGTTCCGTTCAAGAAGACGGACGTGCTCCACTCCATTGCCAGCTTTCCCTTTTCCGTGCCCGGGAAATACTATGCGGCGAACGAGCAGGACATGGCCGGAGGCTGCGTGGAATTCGCGGCCCGTTTCCTTTCGGCTGACGCGCCATCCGTGGAGGCCTGGGCGCGGGAGGCGGCCCCCGGGGCCGGGGGCGTGCTCTTCGCGCCCTGGCTGAACGGAGAGCGCACGCCCGTGGACGACCCCAACGCCCGGGGGGCCTTTTTCAACCTGTCCAAGACCACCACCCGGGCCGACCTGTGCCGGGCGGTCCTGGAGGGCGTGGCGGCCAACACCCGGTGGAGTTTGAACTACGTGGAGCGGTTCTGCGGGCAGCGGCTTGAACCCATCCGGTTCGTGGGGGGCGGGGCCCGGTCCCGGCTGTGGTGCCGGATTCTGGCGGACGCCCTGGACCGGGAGGTGTGGCAGATGGCCCGGCCCCGCCAGGCCAACGCCCGGGGCGCGGCCTTCATCGCGGCCGTGGGCCTGGGGCACGCGAAATGGGAGGATTTGCCGGGTCTGGCCCCGGTGGCGGAAAGATTCTCCCCGAACCTGGCCGGTCGGGCGGTCCAGGACGAGGTGTTTTCCCGCCTCCTGGGCCTCTACAAGAGAAACCGCCGGGCCTTTGCGCGCATGAATGAAGCGGGATAGAGGCTGTCAAAGATATTGTCGTTTTGTGAAGCAGCCCGGATCGGGTTCCCTCCTTTGGAAAGGGTGGGAGGGGGATTTCTTTTCAGCGTTTCAAGTGGTTGGCCATGTTTCCCGATGTCTCCCGGGAAAAACGGGAACAGACTAGATCCGCTGGAGTCAGACCGTTGTTCTGACAACCGCTCTAGTTGGTGATCCGCTTCACGCTGTGCACGTCCGGGACCTTGCGGATGGCGGCCAGCACTTTTTCCAGATCATCCTTGCCGGCCACGGCCAGGGTGAACCAGGCCTCGGCCCGGCGGTCTTCCCCCACCAGGCGGGTGGAGGAGGACAGGATGTCCGCATCGCTCAGGCTGATGGCCCGGATGATGTCGGCCAGAAGTCCCTTGCGGTCCGTGCCGGACACGTGGAGGCGTACGGGATAGGCTTGGCGCTGGGCGCCTCCCCAGGCCACCTCGATGGCCCGTTCCGGGTCGGTCTTTAAGGTGTTCAAGCAGGTCTTGCGGTGCACGGTGACGCCTTGGCCCCGGGTGATGTATCCCACGATGGGGTCGCCTGGTACGGGGTTGCAGCACTTGGCAAACCGCACCAGGATGTCGTCCAAGCCCAGGACCGTGACCCCGTCCGAGGGCGTCCGGTGGGTCTGGGGAGGCTCCTCCATCGGCCTGGTTTCGAGCTTCTTCTCCTCCTCGGGCGGCACCTTGGGCTGGATCTTCCCCAGCACCTGGAGGGGCGTCACCTTGCCGTAGCCCACCGAGGCCAGCAGGTCATCGGGCGTCTTGTAGCCCAGCTCCTCCAGGACCCGGGGCAGGTCGGCGGATTTCAGCAGGGCGCTCAAGCTCATTTTGTGGCGGCGGAGCGTCTTTTCGACCATCTCCCGGCCCAGGGACAGGCTTCTTTCCCGCTCCTCCACCTTGATCCAGTTCCGGATCCGGCTCCGGGCCTTCACGGTCCTGACGAAGTTCAGCCAGTCCTTGCTGGGCTTGTGGTTCTTGGCAGTGATGATATCCACCGAATCGCCGGTGGAAAGCTCGGTCTTCAAAGGCACCATCCGGCCGTTCACCTTGGCCCCCATGCACCGGTTCCCCACCTCGGAGTGGATGGCGAAGGCGAAATCCACGGGCGTGGCCCCCTTGGGCAGGCTCACCACGTCGCCCGTGGGGGTGAACACGTACACCTCGTCAGGAAAAAGCTCGATGCGGACGTTTTCCAGGAATTCGTCCGGGTCCCGGACGTTCTTCTGGTGATCCACGATGTTCTGGATCCAGGCAAAGGCCTGGCGGGTCCTGTCGTCTGCGGAGTTTCCCTCCTTGTAGCTCCAGTGGGCCGCCACGCCCCACTTGGCCACCTCGTCCATATCCTTGGTGCGGATCTGGATTTCCACGCGCCGGCCCTCGGGGCCGATGACCGTGGTGTGGAGCGACTGGTACATGTTGGCCTTGGGGTTGGCGATGTAATCTTTGAACTTGCCCTGGATGGGCCGCCAAAGGGCGTGGACCTGGCCCAGGGCCTCGTAGCAGTGGGGCACTGTGTCTAGGATGATGCGGAAGGCGATGATGTCGTAAACATCCTCAAAGGCCAGGTTCTGGCTCTGCATCTTGGACCAGATGCTGTAGTGGTGCTTGTACCGCCCCTTAACCCTGCCGGTTATCCCCGCCTCGGCGATCGCCTGTTCCAGGAGCCCCGCCACGGTCTGGATGTAGGCGTCCCGCTGGGCGGCGGTTTCCAGGATGCGCTGGTCGATCTCCCTCCATTTATCCGCAGACAGGATCTTGAACGACCAGTCCTCCAGTTCCTTCTTGATCCAGTAGATGCCCAGGCGGCTGGCGATGGGCGCGTAGATGTCCAGGGTCTCCTGGGCGATGGCGATCTGGCGTTCCTCGGTGTGGAACTGGATGGTGCGCATGTTGTGGAGGCGGTCGGCCAGCTTGATGAGGATGACCCTCAGATCGTCGGCCATGGCCAGGATCATCTTGCGGATGCTCTCGGCCTGGCGTTCCTGGTGGCTCTTGATGAAAATGGCGGAGATCTTGGTGA